>JAKSBL010000111.1 GCA_022361115.1 Spirochaetota bacterium
CAAATGGTTTTTCTTCAAAGATCGATTTTCGTTGTGCTTTCTGCTCCTGCTCATTCCATTTAAAAATCACTTCACCCTGTATGAGTAAAAAAGCTCTTTCTTTATCTTCATTACTGTTAAATTCATCAGCTGGTTGCAGTTTGAGAATTCCAAAATCCATAAGCATATCACTATGTTTTCCATCTAGTTCAGTAATTGCATTGTACCCATTAGAAAATGGATCCTTTTGTTTGATGTGCATTTCATTCTCCTCTATTTTTTTGTCTTTAATCTTCCTAATATTTCAGTGACATGCTTTTTTAATACTTGATCAATTTTTACATCTTTTACTAAAGGACGATAATCATCCCTTTTGCCCTGGGTTTCCTTATATACCTGGTAAAGCCATTCTACTGCCATATCAGGTGGAACCAGACTGGTATCAATCATCAGATCAAACTCTTGCGTATCATGAAAATTGAACCGTAAATCGGATTCAACAAAACTGCGCCGTACTTTATCATTGGCAGCAATTTTATTTTTTGCTTCCAGCTCAGTAAGATTAAATTTCTCCATAATTCTGTGAACCCGAGTTGCTAAAGCGGCTTTAATCCGTATATTTATCACATCAGAGTATTGGTCCAGAACACCAAAACTTCCCCTTCCAACGATCACTACATTTCCGTGATTGGCTACTGCCAGTATTACTTCAGCCAGAAAGTTAATCGTTAAATCTCGTACTTCATCATACCGTTCCCAGAAGGAGGGAACTCTTTCATAGATATTTTTAAATTTTGAGAATCCATACTCTCGCATAATATCACTGATGGCATATTTATCTACAAATTTGTAACCAATTTTTTTGGCCAGTTCTTCTCCGATGTAAAAACCATCACTTCCCATTTTACGGGATATTGTTATTACACTCATTGTTTCCTCCCGTTCTGGTTATTTTAATCTGTTTTTTCTCACATCCATAACAACAGCACCAATAATAATCACACCTTTTACGACTTGCTGCCAGTTGGCATCTACATTCATCAGTACCAGACCATTGTTTAAAACACCTAAAATCATTGCACCAACCAGAGTTCCGGGAATGGTTCCAATACCACCATTTAAACTGGTTCCTCCAATAACTGCAGAAGCAATAGCATCTAATTCGTACATATTGCCAAAACCAGGTTGTCCTGAACTTACCCGTGAAGATAATACAACACCAGCTAAGCCAGCTAACATACCTGCATAGGTATAAATTAAAATTTTGTATTTCGTAATATTGATACCAGATACCCGGGCAGCTTGTTCATTTCCTCCAATTGCATAATTGTATTTACCAAACTTGGTATGTTTTAACATGGTATGAGAAATCAGGGCCATAACAACTAATATGATAACTGGAAATGGAATAGGGCCAATTTTACCACCACCAATAAAACAATAGGCATCATGTAGTCCGCTAATGGGGCGGCCATTACTGTAGATTAAAGCTAATCCCCGAGCAGCTGTCATCATACCGAGGGTGGCAATGAATGGAGGAATTCCGGTTTTGGCAATAATGGTTCCATTGATGGCTCCACAAATGGTTCCGACCAGCATACCTGCTAGTAAGGGGACAACAAAAGGAAGGTCCTGTAAGCCAGGATATTTGAGAACTTCCCAGTCAGAGCTTTGGGCAAAACTAGCTGCAACTACAGCTGCCAAAGCCAGTACAGAACCAGAGGAAAGATCAATTCCTAAGGCGATAATTACCATTGTAACACCCAGAGCAATTAAACCAATGTAAGAAATCTGGGTCATAATATTTAAAATATTGCGGCCGCTTAAAAAAGCTGGCTGAATAATGGAAAATACAATGACCATGAAGATCAAAATAATGAGCATGCTAAAATCTCTTAAGATTCTTGAATAGTTAACCCGCTTGGGTAGAATTGGTTTTTTATCATTTTTTTTATCCACTTTCACTCTCCTTGATTTATAATTATTTTACTAATCTTGATATTTCATTTATCAGTTATTTTTAACCGGTTGCTAATTCCATAATTTTTTCTTGGCTAGCTTCATCTCTTAATAATTCTCCGGTTTTTTTTCCTTCATGCATAACCATGATCCGGTCACTCATTCCCAAAACTTCCGGCATCTCCGAGGAAATCATAATCACAGCTTTTCCTGATTGAGCTAATTTTGACATGAGTTTATGGATCTCAGATTTTGCTCCGACATCTATTCCCCTGGTTGGTTCATCCAGGATCAGAATATCTGGCTTGGTTAGCATCCAGCGGGAAATCAAAACTTTTTGTTGATTTCCGCCACTTAAATTACCTACCAGTTGATTCATATTAGGAGTTTTTACATTAAGTTTGATTCTTTCTTCATCACACTCTGCATCCAGTTTTTTACGATTGATGAAAAAACCATTTATGAGATAATCATTAATGTTTGCAATCGACATATTATCTTTTACTGACAGCATCAGATAAAGTCCTGTTAGCTTTCGATCTTCTGTTAAGAAAGCCATTTTATTAGCAATAGCATCAGCTGGACTATTAATTTTTATTTCTTCATTATTAATAAATATTTGTCCGCCGGATTTCGGGGTAATTCCAAAAACTGTCTCCATTAATTCAGTACGACCAGCTCCCATGAGACCCGCAACTCCCAGGATTTCTCCTTTTTTTACCTCAAAACTGACATTTTCAAAATAACCTTCCCGGCTCAAATTTTTAACAGAAAGGATGACATCCCCAATTTCTGCTTCTGATTTAGGAAAGATCTGATTGAGTTCTCTCCCTACCATCATTTCGATCAGTTTTTCTTTATTGATTTCTCCTGCTGGTTTAGTTCCAATATATCTACCATCCCGTAAGACAGTAACTTCATCAGATATTGCAAAAACTTCATCCATTTTATGAGTAATATAAATTATGGCAATATTTCGCTTTTTTAGATCTTCAATAATTTCAAATAATCGGGCAACTTCTTTTTCTGTAATAGCTGAAGTGGGTTCATCCATAATGATTAAATCAGAATTATAGGAAATTGCTTTGGCAATTTCGATCATTTGCATGTTAGCAATTGAAAGGTTCACCATTTTTTCAGTAGGATCTATGTTAAGCTTTAATTCCTCCAGTAATGTTTTTGCCTCTTTATTCATTTTTTTTATATCCACCAGGCCAATCTTATTTAAAGGTTCCCTGCCTAAGAAGAGATTTTCTGCTACAGTCATATGGGGAACTGGATTGAGCTCTTGATGAATCATGGAAATACCTTTTTTTAAGGCGAAATTGGTATTTTTAATTTGTATTTCTTCATCTTTAAAAAGGATTTTTCCATCATTCGGTTGGTGTATGCCTATCAGTACTTTCATCAAAGTTGATTTACCTGCTCCATTTTCTCCCATAAGAGCATGAACTTTTCCGCGTCTTGCTCTCAGTTCAACACTATCTAATGCCATTACGCCGGGAAATTCTTTGGTGATATTTATCATTTCTAAGAGATATTTTTCTTCCATATCTTATACCTGCCATTTTTCAAAAATAAGATAAAGGGCCGGTCAAAAGTGGCCTTTATTTTTAAAGGGCCACCAATACTGCTAGGATCGCAGTAAATAATTTAAAGATAATGCATAGCACTATCTTCACTATGACCTGACACCTTTTATCTATAATATAAAATCAGTTCCAAAATTAATTCATGAAATCCTTATAGTTTTCCGGTGTAACCAATTGGAAAGGAATCCATACTTCTTTTTCCACAGTTACGCCTGTTGCTAAATCATACGCAGCCTTTATTGAACCAGATCCCTGTCCAGAAGCATCCTGGAATACTGTACAGGTCAATTTACCTTTTTCTAATTCGACTAAGGCATCTTTTGTTGCATCAATACCAGCTACCATAATCTCATCTAGTTTACCAGCAGCTTCTAAAGCTTTAATTGCACCTAAAGCCATATCATCATTATTGGAAGCAACAGCAGCAATTGGATCCCCGGTTGCTAACCAGTTTTCCATTAATGTCATCCCTTTTGCTCTTGACCATTCTGCTGTTTGTTGTTTGGTAACTTGTAATTCTGGATATTTATCACAAATTTGTTTTACACCTTCTGTCCGTGCAACAGCTGCTTCATTATCCAGTTTACCCATCATTACTACAACATTACCTTTACCGTCTAGTTTGTCAGCTAAGTATTCCATTTGTAATAAACCAGCTTTAATGGAGTCGGAACCTACAAAAACAACTCCTTCCGGAAGATAGTTTGGTAACCGATTAACATACACCAGGTTCACTTTTGCTTTTATACAGGCATCAGTGATTGGTTTTGTGGCCTGTGTATTTACAGGAACAACTACAATTGATTTCATACCCTGGGTAATGAAGTTTTCTACTTGCTCTAATTGTTTAGCAGCATCTTCTTTACCATCAACATAAGTAACAGACACATTTTCACCTAATGAAGCAGCATATTCTTCCATACCATCTTTCATGTACATTAAAAATGTGTCATTAAAACTAGAAATAGCAACACCGATTTTTATTTTACTGCTACCTCTTTTACATCCTCCTAATAATGCAATTGCAATCATTGCAATAATGAGAACTTGAAAAAACTTTTTCATACCCTTCTCCTTTTAGAAAAATATTATAATTTAACCCCTTATAGTTGGGCTAATTGACCACTTTTAAATGCTTCTGTTGCAGCAAAAGCAATTTCTGTACAGGCAGTACCGTCATAAACAGTAACTTCTGGTTTTTTGTTTTTTAAAATACAGCTGACAAATTCATTGAGTTCATTAACAAAAGCCTGTTCAAACCTTTCAATAAAGTTTTGAGAACATTCTTTTACGACTCCATCATTCCCGACCAGTTCAACCAGGTTTTTTTGCGGAACATTAGCAATTCTTAAAGTCCCTTTGGTACCGATAATTTCAGTTTCTACATTATAACCATGGGGAGCGGTTCTTCCTGCTAGTAAAAATGCCATAGCTTCATTTTTAAATTTCATCAATGCAGAAACATTATCACCATCTTGATATTTACCAAACTCTGGATGAGCATAGCATCCGCCAATGGCATAAATGGATTGAGGATCACTTTCTAAGAACCAGCGAGCCAAATCAATATCATGAACAGCCATATCAATAAACTGGCCTCCGCTGGTAGGAGCAAATTGAATGGCACCTTCAATACACGATTCTGGATCTACACTATAGCCCCGGAATAAAATTGGCCTGCCAATATACCCTTCCTTTACTTTTTGTTTTGCATATTGATAAGATGGATCGTAGCGGCGCATAAATCCCAGCATAAAGATTTTATCAGGATTGTCTTCTACTGCTTTTTCTGCCATTTTACACTCTTCCAGGTTTATGCCTAAAGGCTTTTCTACAAAAACATGGAATCCCGCATTTAAAGCTTTTGATAATTGTTCACAATGCTGGCCTGAAGAAGAGGCAATTAAGATTGCATCTAAATCTTTGTTTTTTAACATTTCATCAAAGTCTGTATAACCATTGGGAATTTTCCATTCCTTCTGGACTTTTTCTACTCGATCTTTTTCTAAAGCACAAACAGCTGTTAATTCAGCTTGAGGTATTTTAAATGCTACATTTTCAGCATGTTTTAGACCTAATCGTCCTAATCCAACAGTGCCAATTTTAATTTTTTTCATGCTTTTCTCCTTATTTTAAGCACAATCTTGATAATTACTCGCAAACGTTTGCATTAAAATAGTAACTAATTCATCTATTTTTTCCAACCACATGATTCCCTCTTTACTAAATAAGGGGAAATTAAAACTTTTTTTCTCATGTTGATTGGTTCAGATGAATTGATCTTGGTGATTAATTCATCACAGGTAATTTTTGAAATTTCTTTCAATGGTTGACTGATACTAGTCAGGGTAGGGGTAGAAAAATTACACAATTCAGTATTGTCATAACCAACCACAGCAATATTATCCGGAACTTTGATTTGGTTTTCTGTTAACCCCTTTAGCACCCCAAAAGCCATCAAGTCAGTTACAGCAAATAAAGCATCTGTTTTTTTAAAAACAGCTAAATTATCATTTACCAGATTATAACCAGATTGAAAGCTTTTGTTCCCAAAGAGCATGGTCATATGATATTTTTTTCCACTATCTTTAAAAGCTTGTTGAAAACCATCTACCCTCAGATCAAATTCTTTAGACAGAGTTGATTTTTTGTCAACATTAATACAAATTATATTGGTGTAACCTAAATCTATTAGGTGTTTACCAGCAATATAGCCTCCTTTGAAGTTATCTGGAAAGATAGCTTCAATGTCAGCGTTTTTTATTTCCACAGGATAATGTGAAAAAATATAAGGAAACTGATTTTCGTTCAAATATTCAACCAATTCTAAATCCAGTTGTTGTTTTAACAAAATAATCCCATCAACTTTACGACGGTGAATCATCTTTCTGATATTATCCTGACCGGTAAAATGGTTTCTCCAGAAGGTAACAATGAGGTCAAAGTCCTCTTTTTCCAGAATTGTCCGCATTTGATTCATCAATGATATATGATGTATGTATACATCAAAGTTATTGAAGTTGTCTGGTAAAATAATGCCAATGGATCCACTTTTTCTGGTTACCAATCCTCTGGCGCTAGCGTTAAACTCAAAGCCTAATTCATCTGCAATCTTTTTTACCTTATTTTTTGTTTTCTCAGATACTAATTTACTGTCATTCAAACAACGTGATACTGTTGAATAACTAACATTAGCCATTTGGGCGATATCTTTTATGGTTATATTCTTATTATTTTTTGCAAACGTTTTCATAAGTTATTTAATAATAAACTCTAATTTCTCATCTGTCAAGTGGAATTTGAAAAAAAGTTATTCCTCAACCGTTACATTGCTTTAGCAATATTAGAGTTTTAGTGATTCCTTCAGAATCACAATAAATTAAAATTTCCTGGTTAAAATGCTTTAAGACCAATCATATGATAGCAACAGTTTCAATATAGCATCTCGTTTAATATTGGTATCATTAGCTATAAATGCAATAACTAATGCCCGTTGAGGAACAATTGCAAAAAGAGCGCCAAAGCCTGCACCCCCTCCACCATGACCATAGATAATTTGATTTTTATTCTTCCAAACTTTCCAACCCAGATTAACTGTTTTACTGGTGTATTTATTAGCCAAATTTTCTATACTAAATTCTTTCAGGATCAGGTTAACTGTTTTTTTTTGAAGTATTGACTGATTCCCAATATTTCCACCATTTAAGAAAACTTGCCCAAATAAAGCCAGTTCATTTGCAGGTCCTGTTAAACCAGTAGATGGTGTATATAGTGTATCAAGGTAATGAAACCAAATTCTGTCTTTCGTTTTATCAATCAAGAATTTTTGATCCATCTCTTTACTTCCATAAATCTTAATTAGGAGAGTAAAAATATTGAGTTTCGGATTTGAACCATGTGCACTTTTCACAATTTGGTTATCCTTTCGGAAGAAAGAGCTATTTTTCATTTGAAGTGGATAAAGTATTTTTTCTTTAATATAATCTTCATAAGGTATTCCAGTAATTGCTTCGATAATGACTCCCAAGACAATATAACCAATGTTGGAATAACGGTAATTTGTGCCAGGTTCAAATTTTAGTTCTCTAAATTTACCAGTAATTTTATCTTTCAAAAAAGCAGTTTGATTGATCCCAGGCTCATTTACCGATTTAATCCAGCTTATTCCTTCTGGCATCAAATCACCAAGCCCTGAAGTATGATTGAGTAATTGACCTATTGTTATTGTTTTTTCCATTCCTTTTCTGTTTTTGACAATGAAATAGGGGAGATATTTTTTTACAGAATCATCCAGATTGAGTAATTTGTGTTCATATAATTGCATGATGGCGGTTGCTGTAAATAACTTCGTTACTGACCACCAATGATAGTTAGTATCTTTAGTTGCGGTTGTTTTTTTGGTTGGATCAATATAACCAAAAGATTTCATATAAACAGGATTTCCCCTTTTTAGAACAGTAACAGATATGGAAGGAGGAGTTTGTTTGTTAGTGATTTTTTCGAAATACTGATCAATTTCAGCGATGCTGTTAATTGTTTTAGGGGGATTTGGCTGTTTTGGCGAAATTAAAAACATCCCAAGTAGAACTATATGGAAAGATACAATAAAAATAATAAAAACCAGCAATGCCGTTTTTAATGTTTTCATATTAAAAAAGATAAGAGAAAAAGTTACTAGTGTCAATAATAAATCACAAGGTTTTTAGAATATAGAATTAAAAAACTTGACTTTTATTTTTTTATATCGTATTTTTACGATATGGATTATAACACCAAAGCAGATTTTTTAAAAGCTATTGCTAATCCAAGCAGACTGGCGATCCTAGACAACCTTGAAGAAGAAGGGTGTAATGTTGGAAAAATGGTTGAGAATTTAGAAATCCCTCAGTCAACCGTATCTCAACATTTGGGGATATTGCGAAAACAAAAAATCGTGACCGCTCATAAAGACGGTTATAATACTTGTTATAGGATTACGGATAAAAGAGTAAAGGAAATTTTAGCAGTTTTAAAAAAATAATTTTTATTTTTTTATATTGTTTAATCTGAATATATAGATATAACGCTAAATATTAAAAACTATTCAACAGGAGAGTACAATATGGATGAAAAACTTTATGATGTAGTAATTATTGGAGGAGGCCCTGCTGGTTATACATCAGCAATTTATTCATCAAGAGCATTGTTAAACGTATTAGTCATTGAAAGCTATATCTTATTAAGTCAACTGTCTTTGACTGATGCAATTGAAAACTATCCAGGATACAAAGATGGTATTAATGGATTAGAATTACTCACAAATGTTAAAGATCAGGCAGAAAAATTTGGAGCAAAAATTATTCAGGCAAATGTTTCCAGTGTCTTGGAGGAAAAAAATAAGAGTAATACAAAAACAATTTTTGAGATTCATACAGATGATAACCAAATCTTTAAGGGGAAAAGTGTTATTATTGCTACTGGTGCTAAGGCTCGAAAGCTAGGTGTTCCTGGTGAACAGGAATACACAGCAAAGGGGGTTTCTTACTGCGCCATTTGTGATGGGCCTTTTTTTCGTAATAAACATGTAGCAGTTGTTGGCGGTGGTGATACTGCTATACAGGAAGCTCTTTTCTTAAGTAAATTTGCAGCAAAGGTAACAGTTATTCATAGGAGAGATAAACTGAGAGCACAGAAAATTCTTCAACAAAAAGCCTTTAACAATGAAAAGATAAATTTTATTTGGAATTCAAAGATTGAGCAAATTATAGGAGAAAATTCTGTTAAAAAATTAAATATTAAAAATATAGAAACAAATCAGAAAAAATATCTGGATATTGATGGTTTATTTATTTTTATTGGATTTACTCCTAATACTCAATACATTGCTGATTTGGTACAGAGTAATGCGGAAGGTTATATTGAGACAGACGAATATATGCACACAGATGTCAAAGGGGTATTTGCAGCAGGTGATGTTAGGGCAAATACCTATCGTCAAATAGCAATTGCTGTTGGTGATGGTGCTAAAGCTGCATTGAGCTGTGAAAAATATTTAGAGCATGAACTCATTTAAGTTTATATTTATCGTGAATTGCCTGATAAATACCATTGGCTTTGATAGTGGCTAGTTCCTGGTTAAATTTGATTAACAGTGTTTTACTATTGGGCCACAATTTACTGAAACCCAGGTGAAAAGTATAAGGCTGGCGTTCCAGGACATACCATTTTAGCTGCTGAGGAATATTTTTTTTTAATAAAATATATTGAGTGGTTTCAAGGTTATTGAGAAGGATATCAATTCTGCTATAAGCTAGTTTAATAATCCCCTGTTCGTCATTATCAGAAAGTTCGAAGGGAACCATGTTCACGTTTAACTCTTCACAAATTGCATACCCTCGTAAACAACCAATTGCAAAGGGAAGTCCTTTAAGATCTGAAATATTTTTTAGAACAGGCCCGGAATAATCTGACCTGGTAAGAAAAATTAATGTGCTCTGACTAATCTGATCTGAAAGATAAAGGACTTCCCGTCGCTCTTTTGTATCACCGCAAGATAAAAGTGCAGTGGTTTTACCAAGAGTTGTCATCGTTACTGCTCTTTGCCAGGGGAAAAATTGTACTTCAGCTGGGATGTGCAGTAATTCAAAAACTTTTAAGACAACTTCAACATCAAAACCAGGTAAATTATCAGTTGGGTTTTCAATCTCATAAGGTGGATAATGGGTTGCTGCAATGATAATTTTATTCTGAGAATTTAATATATAACTTTGAGAAAAAAGTAGGATAAATAAAACAAAACTTTTATACATATATTATTTATTATAACAACTATTTTTAAAAAAAGTACAAAAACTTTAATATCAAATTTTACTAATATTAAAAAGGTTTATATGGAAAGAAACAAATCAGAAAAAGGAACAATAGTGTTTTCTTCATATTACTATAAATGATAAGAGAAAAAAATATCAGTCAATAATAATGGATAGCAGGAATGACAAAGCGATAGTATCAATATATCCTGAAAAGTTAATCATATTTTTGGAAAATTTTTTTCCAGGTTATTGCTGGAAAAGAGAGTTTCACTCATTTTTCTCAGTGGCTGATCAAAGAATTGCCTGCCTTATTTTTCTTTAAGAGGAAATAGACTTTTATAAGAATTATCAGTATTATTAAATTGAGGAGGAATAAAAAATGGATAAAGTGAAAAAAATAGGTATGGCAGTTGATAAAGGTTTTGAAGATCTTGAATTCTGGGCTGTGTATATCCGTTTAAAGGAAGAAAATTCGGATATAATTATTCTTTCAGCTCTTGCTGAGCAGACTTTTCATTCTAAATCCGGAGGACTCACTGCTACTAGTGAAAAAGCGTATAAAGAAGTGAATGCAGCGGAACTGGATGCATTATTAATACCAGGTGGTTGGGCACCAGATCGTATGCGCAGGGACAAGGATCTGTTAAAATTAATAAGAGATATGGACAAGGCAGAGAAAATTCTTGGCTTTATATGTCATGCAGGGTGGTTAGCTGCCAGTGCTAAAATAATGAAGAACAGGAAATTTACCGGAAGTGAAGGAATAAAGGATGATCTGGAAAATGCTGGCGGCAACTGGATAGATTTACCAGCTTTTAGAGAAGGGAACCTGGTCTGGGGTAGGGTTGTTAAGGATATTCCTGAGTATAACAGGGAGCTGGTAAAAGCTATTTTTTATGATTAAAGTTTAGATTTTTTTAATCAATGAAGTATCTTTCTTTTAGATCCTTTAAAATCATTTTTCTAAAATAACGACTTCTTTTTTTAAAAGAATATCTGGATCTTTCCAGCCTTTTTGTTTCATTAAAGAGAAAAAGGCACGTCTATAGTAAAGTTCGATCTGGATGGATCCTTTTTGATTTTCAGGTAACTCAAAAAGGTATTCACTGGTATCTTTTTGAAAAGCAGCTAGTCGATTGTCACTAACAATTTTTACTGGATTCCAATAGGCACCGGTTGGCGTTTTTTTCGTCCAGATTTCCTGAAGTATTTTAGCATACGCTTTACCCGGCAAACCTGCAAACGCTCCTTCAGCTATTTCTCCTTGTCCGCACCAATCTGGTAATGTAGGGCCAGTTCTCAGAGTTAGAGATCCCTGGTTTTGATCAAAGGCTTGAACAATGAGTATTAGATGACGTAAAGGGCTGTCAGTTGGAATATGGTGGCCAGTGTTATCATTATATAAGGCTACTTTGATTTTTATAAAGCTGTTTACTTTCTGATATTCAACTTCCATGCTTAACGCTTCTTGTAAAAATTGCTGGTCAGTTGCTCCCAGCTGGAGATGAGCATGAATTGTTTGGGGATCTCTTTCTACACCCCCTTTTCCTTTAGCTACATTGGTTAATTCTTTCCCCTGATAAATAGTAGGCGAGGGCATATGACAATCCTGACAGGTTTGTCCTGTTTTTGGATCACTATAGGGGCTGGCTAACCATTCACCATAGGAATTATAAATAATCGTATCCCAAAACTTCCCAAAATGGCAGGTAGCACAAAATTGACTCTCTTCCAAAAGGGGGAGTTTAGTATCTTCTTCAGGAACATTGTCATCATCAAAAGTGCCAAAGAATAATTGATACCGATCTTTGTCTTCTGGAAAAGGTCTCCTGAATTCCATTGACATGACACCTGGCATATTGTCATAAGGCATTTTGGTTTCTGGATTTAGAGTGACTGCCACGACTTTATGACAGAAATCACAGTGGATACCAAATTGATCTGCCCCTTGAACTTTGTTTGGATCAACTCCATAGGGATTTTCTATAGCTGCTCCCGGTGTATGACAGGCAGCACAATTGCCTTTTTTATCTGGAAAATCCAACTTGTATCCGGAACCATAATATTTTTGTCCTTCCTGAGTTGGTACAGGTCTCGTACCATAATCCCGGTCATAAGAATAGTGAGTAGCAGGGCTTTGATTTCCAGCTAAATCTGTTCCATTGTACATACTGAAGAAACGCTGATTGACAGCTGAGTTAGCATGGGCATTTTTTAGCCAAATCTCAGTAATTTCTGGTTTGCAGGAAAAACAGGATTCTTCACCAATTGGGGGCATCCATTGATACTCTTTATTATCAGTTGTTTGATATTTTCTTAAAACCAGGGTGATACCGGTTTGTGGAACCAATACAGCTTCAACTTTTGCACAATAGTATCCATCTTTCCAGGCACTGACTGTTATCTGCTGCTCAGGATTTAAGCCTGATAAAATAAATTGACCTTTTTTATCAGTTAACCCAGAATTTTGAGTAGCCTGAATTCGAACAATTGCTAGAGCTACCGGTCCATTTTCATCAACTACCTTTCCTGTAAGCACATCATTTCTATTTGTCAGGTACTCATTCTTACATCCTGTTAAAAGAAGTAAGAGAAAAAG
>JAKSBL010000494.1 GCA_022361115.1 Spirochaetota bacterium
AAAAAGATTATGTATACCTTTGCATGCAAACAACTGTATCATCTATTAATATCGCTATGTGTGCAAAAACTCACTTTTTTATCAATGGCCATAAAGAAATGGTTCATAAAAAAGTTATTCAAGATAAAGCCATGATTGGTGAAGAATTTACTATCAAAAATGTGAGAGAAGGTTCATTTTATACTATTGATAAACTGGTAACTCTATATACATCAATAGATAAAGGGGTCGAATACCCTTTTACTAATGCAAGAACAGCGATCAATGAAACCCAGGGATTTCAAAACCATTTACGATCTCATGTGAGAGCCTGGTTTTTTCTCTGGAATAAAGTTGATATAAAAATCAATGGAGATCGCTTTGCTCAACGAGTGGTTCGCCTACACCTTTACCACCTATTAACTACTGCATCTTTATACAACCGCAATATTGATGCTGGGATGCCTGCTCGAGGTTTACATGGGGAAGCTTATCGGGGCCATATCTTTTGGGATGAAGTTTATATTTTACCATTTTATAACATGATATTGCCAGAAGTCTCACGGGCACTCCTAATGTATCGATATCGTCGTTTAGATGCAGCTATCCATTATGCACAACAACATAACTATCCAGGAGCAATGTATCCTTGGCAAACAGCTGATGATGGCTCTGAAGAGACTCAAATCATCCATTATAATCCCCTATCTGATAAATGGGACCCTGACCTTTCTAGCAGGCAACGTCATGTTTCTATTGCAATATTTTACAACATATGGGAGTACTATTCCCACGCTAAAGATGTCAGTTTTTTACATAATTATGGTGCTGAAATGATGTTGCAAATTGCCCGTTTCTGGTCTGGAATTGCTTTCTTTGATAAACAAGACCAGGGATATCATATAAGTGGGGTAATGGGACCAGATGAATATCATGAAAAATATCCTAATTCAAAAGAAGCAGGATTAAAAGATAACGCCTATACCAATATCATGGTTGTCTGGTTATTAGAAAAAGCAATTATGATTGTTGAGGACATTTTATCTCCAAAAGCCAAAGAAAGAATATTTAATAAAATCCAGCTCAAAGAAGAGGAAATAAAGCTCTGGAAACAAATATCAACAAACATGAAGATCAATATCGGATCAGATCAAATTGTTGAACAATTTGCTGGTTATCGTAACCTAGATGAATTAGATTGGGAAGATTATCGCCAGCGTTATAATAACATTCAGAGGCTTGATAGGATTTTAAAATCAGAAAATAAAAAATCAGATGATTACCAATTAAGCAAGCAAGCAGATTTTTTAATGACCTTTTATCTCATAACACCTCAAAAAGTAAAGGAAATCCTTAATCGATTAGGTTATACCATTCAAAATGAACTGGATCTATTAGAAAAAAACTATCATTTTTACTTAGACCGGACTTCTCATGGCTCTACTTTAAGCAAAGTTGTTCATGCAGATATCTCTCACTATCTACCAAATTTAAAAGATAATCACTCATGGGAATGGTTTTTAGAATCTTTACGAAGTGATATATATGACACTCAAGGAGGGACAACAAGCGAAGGGATTCATTGTGGTGTTATGGCAGGAACCATTAATATTATTATTCGAAATTTTGCAGGGATCTCTTTTAATAATAACCGACTCACCATTCGTCCTCAATTACCAAAACATTGGACAAATATAGCTTTAACAGTATTATACCAGGGATGTATATATAGAATTGAAATCAGTCACAAACAAATTCACTTAAAGATTGAAGGTCAGGTCGAGGAAGAAATCAATATTTGTATCAATAAAAAAGAATATACATTGCTGAGTCCAATATATAAAAGTTTTGTTTATAAAAAATAGAGCTGACTTTTTGTATGAATCATTAATCAGGATAATTTGTAATAACTTGATCTTTCTTCAGCCAACCAGATGTACCATCCGGGATCTGGAGTTTATAGTATTCTTCTACAGAATCAACAACTCTAGCTTTAAATCCAGTGGGGAGTTGGGAGATCACTGTATGACTATAGGGTTCCAAAAGTAAATCTGCTTTTTTATCGGTTATGATAGCATTTGTTTGATTAACATGCTTATTCTGAGCGTAAAAAAACACAGTAAAAACCATGATAAATGAAAGACAAACCACTGATAGAACCACAAATAGCTTATTTTTGGTTTTAATCATTAAAACCAAACAAATCAATAAACTGATAAAACTAACAAGGAACATAAAAGCAATCACTTTAATATTGATGGAAAATACCAGTCGCGCATTCATAATTTCTTGTTCACCACTGAGAGGATCTTCATAAATTTTCTGATAAACCAGATTAAGGTTTTCTAATAATTCCGAATGATAAGGTTTTAAAATCAATGCTTTTTCAAAATAAAAACGTGCCTGACCAAATTGATTGAGCTTAAAATGAACACAGCCCAAATTGTAGTTTATTTCAAAATTATCATAACCTGCTGTTATTAATTGATTAAAAATTGTTTCAGCTGCAACAAAATCCTTAATATTATAATTATCAATAGCTTGTTTAAAGAGTTTTTGATAACTATCAGAATAAATTACCAGAGAAATCAACAAAAAAAATAAAAGTAATAATTTTTTTTTAGTTGCCATTTTTTTTCTCATTATCAATTTGTTTTACTAACTTCAACATATCATTTAAAATATCAGTAATTTTAACATCAGTCACTGCCAAGCCGGAAAACCGTATGAGATCAAGATTGGTAATGATTGCTTTTAACTCTTTAATTAAAGGATCTGAAATTTTATTTTTCAGTTGTCCATGCATATTATTCAAAGTAAAATTTACTGAATTGAGTTGCAATTTTTTAATAAGATAAAACTCCAGATTATTAGCAGCTTCATCAATTAAAGTAGTCAGGCTTGATTTTTTCTGTTTCTTTCTTAATAAATCCGTTTGCTTAATAAATTGCTGTAATGCCCCTTTTTGTTCTCTTAATTCAAGATTATTACCCTGAATGAAAGTTGCAAGTTTAAAGATAATATAACTAACCATTAGGCCAAATAATAAAAAATAACAAAACAAGATCACTTTTGACCATATGGAATAACGGAATAATTCATTTTTTTTACCCAAATGCGGAATAATATAATGGATATCATTACTTTCTTGTTGAGTTTGCTGAATTGTTTCTTTTTGATCATTGTTTTGTGGTTTAACAATAACAGTTTTTTGTTTTATCTGTTGTGCTGGAACAATTTCTAAATGATGTTCTACTCCAGAAATTGTAATATATTTTTCTTTTTCTGGATCAAAATAAGTAAAATCATTAATCGTAATTGCAAAAGCCCCTGCTTTTTTAGGAATCAACAGGTATTCCCAGGTTTTAGATTTATATTGCTGATTGGAATTATTTAATTGACTTTTAACAGAATATTTCTCAATGCTATGATCATGAGTACAACTAATTTGCTCAATAGTATGAAAATTTCCTGATCCTTCCAAAGTAATTTGCAAAGTTGCAGTTTCATCAACTTTTAATTTTTCAGGAAACATTTGAGTATACACCTTAAAATCACCCACTGCATTTTCAAAATTAATATCTCCCGGAGGTTCTGGTAAATCTTTTACAATAATATTCACTTCTTTAGTGACTAAATTCATCCTAGCAGGATAAAACTCGGAAAAATCATTTAATTTCAGGCCATTGATAACAAATTCAAAGGGAGGGATAGTATATTCGCCAGATTCTGGAATATAAATTCGCTTCTTTTCGTATTCATATTGATGATAGCGTTCATTATTTCGTAATACTGTTCCCTGAAATTCTTTTGTAGACCGGATATCTTCAATCCAGGTTTTTTGAGGAAACTTTAGAGACTGATAGCCAAGTGGTTGAAATTGAGCTAAAGAGTAAAAGTATACAGTTATATCAATAAATTCATTAATATAGACTTCATTATCACTTATTTCCAGTTCTAAAAAATACAAAGATTTTTCTTTTTCAACAGCTACTGTTTGTTCCTGTGATTGAATAGCATTTACAGAAACTGGTTCAACAGAAAATAGTTCATTTCCAATATTTAGAGTAAAGGGGCCAATCTCGTATTGACCAGCTTTATTTATTTTTGCATAAAACATAAATGTTACAAGAGTGGTGGTTTGAAAATTAACGGTTGAGGTGCTGATTTGTTGTCCCCCAAATTTTAATAAAACATTATCAATTGATGGTAAAGTTTCCAGGTTAATCTTACCTGACTCCCCTTTGACTTCAATAATGATCTTAAATGTTTCATCTACTTGAACTTTACTCTTAGTGGTTAAAATCTTTATGTTGGATTCATCTGAAAAAATAATCGTATGACAAAAAAATATCAATAGTATCAGTAAAGGAATCTTATTTACCAATATTTTCCTCCGCTAACTGATGCATCTTGATTTTGCTTCTCTTCTGTAAGCTTTTGAATTTCCTCTTTTTCTTTTTGATCTAAAGCAGAGAGAATATCTGCTAAGTTCTGATTCAGGTTATTTTTCTGAGGCTTTTCATTGGGAGAAACTTGATTTCCTTGTTTACTTTCAGTAGGCATGTTTTGAGCAAGTAATGTACTGACAAAATAATTATAGCGAGCATCTTCATCATCTTGATTAATAAGAATTGTTTTTTTAAATTGTTGCTGTGCGATATGATACTCTTTTAACTTGAATTGGACAATTCCCTGGTTATAAAAAATCTTAGCTAGAAGTTCATCATCTTTACACATAGATTTAGCTTTTTCAAAATAAAGATTCGCATTTTTATAATCATTTAACTGATAAAAAGTATTCGCAATATTATAATACAGGCGATTAACATTTTTTTGAGTTTGATCTTTTGTTGCCGAGATATAACTATCTAATGCTTTTTTATACTTCCCTTTTTTAAATTGCTTATTACCCCAGTATCCTCCATTATTAAATAAAAAGATATTCTTTTTCAATTTTTTTACATCCCTTTGCCGAAAATGGTCTTCTTGTTGACAAGAAGAAAAAGTAGCTATTAATAATACCAAAAAAATAAAATAGAGAAAATATCTGTTAAAAAAACGAAACCACGAATTTGAACTTTTCTTTACCATTCTGCCTTGATCCAGTATAAATCCAATACAAAATAAAAAAAGAGCAGGAATAAGAAATATATCATAATGATCTTTTTTCTGAGTAAAAGTTAATTCTTTCTGCTGATTCATTTCAACATTATCAATAGATTTAATGAATTTTTTCAACTCACCACGATCTCCAGTTGTACGAATATAAGATCCACCGGTTGAGATAGCAATTTCTTTTAAAATATTTTCATCTAATTTACTAATTACAAACTTTTTGTTTTTATCTCTAATATATTCAACTACTTCCCCCTTAGCATTCTTTATGGGGATTGGTTTTCCTTCAGGAGTACCTACACCAACTGTAAAGACTTTGATATTACTATTTATTAATTTTTTATGAATTTTCTTAAATTGCCCTTCCAAATCTTCCCCATCTGTTATGAGTAAAATCATTTTATGACTATTATCCATATCATCTTCATGAATTTCAATGGCATCGATTAATGCTTTAGAAATATTGGTTCCTCCTTTACCTAACATTCCTGAATAAATAGAGTCCAGAAAAAAGGAGATAGCTCCATAATCATGGGTCATGGGAATAAGCAATTCACTATGGCCACTGAATATTTGTATCCCAATTTTATCACCAGTCTCCATTGCTAATAATTCATTGATATATCTTTTTGCTGTATCTAGTCTGGATGGTACAAAATCTGCTGTAGCCATGGAAAGTGAGATATCCAGGGTTATTAAAATATTTCTCCCTCTGACTGTAGAGGTCACTCTTTCTGAACCCCACTTTGGTCTTGCTAAAGCAAAAATACAAAGAATAAATCCAATTGAATAAAAAACCACTTTTATCCACTTAAAAACTTCAGAATAATAGGGTATAATCTGATCTTGGTTTTTACCGGCAATTATAGAGACTCTTCTTTTTGTAACTATCATATCTAATATCAAAATACCAACAAATATGGGTAGCATTAAAAATAACCAAAAAAATCTTGGTTCAGCAAACATTAACCTAACCTTTTAAAGAAAAATGAGAGTAACAATATACCTATAAATAAAAAAAGTAAGCCCCATACAACAAAGTAATAGCCAATACTTTTAAAACGGGTCAATTGGATAGTTTCAATTTTAATCTTTTCTAATTGATCGATTTCTGTAAAAATATCCGACAAATCATTCAGAGATTGAGCATGATAAAATTTACCATTTGTTTTTAAAGCTATATATTCCAATAAATGTGTATCTATTTCTTCTACACTACCAATGCCTACTGTATAAATTTTAATCCCCATTTTTTCAGCAATCACTGTAGCAGTATCTGGTGTTATTTCCCCGGTATTATTTACCCCATCAGTCAGCAAAATAATAATTTTTGAATCCAGTCGCGCATTATCTTCCAGGTGTATTAAACGATTGATAGCACTGGCTAAACCTAGACCGATAGCTGTCAGATTGTTCCTCTCCGGATCGATGGTTATCCGGGATATTAAATTAATTAATAATTCATAATTTAATGTAGCAGGACATCGTAATAAAGAATTAGTAGAAAAGCTTACCAATCCAATTCTATCACCTTTACGTTTTTTAATAAAATCGATTAGAATATCCTTGGCTACTTCAATCCTTGAATTTTTTGCACTTTTTCCATGCAGCATACTGCCTGATACATCCAGGGAAATCATAATGTCAATCCCTTCAGAAATGATTTTTTCCCGTTGTATTCCATACTGTGGCTTTGCTAAACTAAAAGCCAGCAAAAATAATCCCGCCAGGATTAAACTCTGGGATAAATAATACCCCAATACAGAAAAACTAATTTTCTGACGAATATTTACAGAGCCACTTACTTTTACCCCTTTTTTAAAAAGAAATCTTGATAAAATAATGACCAATAAACATAAAAAAGGAAAAATTAAATATAAAAGCCCTGAAGGATTTAATAATTGTAATACTCTCATGACATTGAAATGCTTTCATTTTTATCAGTTTTTTTTGATTGAAACTCGTCTGTTTGTTCTTTTTTTGCTAAATAATATTGATGGAATTCATAGCCTAAATCTTTAATATAGTTATAATAGTATTCCAGATTTTGCTGATTCACTTCTACTTTAGCAAATTTTATTAAATCCATTTCTTTAAATAAATGGTTGATTTTCATAATTAATTTATTATCAATATGCAACTCTTTTAAAGATTGAATGATCTCTTTTGTTGTTTCAGCAGATGCATTAAACTCAAAATCATAATTTACTAATTCCTTTAAAATTTCAGACAATAAGGATAATTTTATTTCAGTTTCAACACGATTATCCTCTGGAAGAAATGTAATTTTTTCCAATCGATAGACAAAACGTTCCCAGCCAGCTAATTTATCTTCTTCATTAAGAAAACTTTGTCCATCTTGTTGAACAACTTTTTTATAAATGAAGTAATAAACTAACAATCCAAAGAAAACAAATAAGGTAACAAACAAAACAAATAAAATGATTCCTGAAACTTGGAACGGAATACTAACCTGTGCTTTAGGAGCTTTTAATTCAATTTGATTGCCATCTTTTATATTTTTAATAACTTCAATCTCTTCTGGTGTTAAAGGATTTTCAACCATTAAAGAATACTTCTTGGTTTCTAAATAAAGCAGCTTACCTTGCTGGTTTACTATAGGAACAGTGAAATAAAATTCATCATAAGTACCAGGCTGAAATGAAGTAAAAATGATTTCAAAATTCGTCAACTCATTTGCATTAAAAACTTTGTAATCCAAAACTTCAATATCCAAATGAGACAATATGATTTCTTCCCACAAAACTTCAACTTCTTTAAAATGAGACAGGCTGGTTAATAATCTTATTTTCTGACCGATCTTTATCTGTGTAGCAGAAATTTCAGAAAATATTTCATCCTGATTTTGTTGAGAAAATAGAAAAAAAGGAAAGATCCAAAAAAATACTACTAATTTCTTCATATTCTAATCTTTTTTTTCCTTCTTTCAAAATAACGGATAATATTTTTTTCTACATCATCATCAGTACTAATCATTAATGGTTCAATATCCAGTTTTTTTAATTCTGTTAACACATTTTCTTTTTGAATTCTTCTATTTTTAATATATTCTTTGTATTCTTTCGTTCCGGTATCCACAAGTTTGATATTTCCAGTTTCATTATCAATCATATCAACTAATCCAACATTTATTGGAAAGTCTTCAAATGAATCATTAAAAATAACAGGTATAATATCATGCTTTTTGGCAGCAATAAATATCTTCCGGTAATCCATATTAGCCAAAAAATCTGAAAGTATTAAAATAACTCCTCTTCTTTTCATTGTCTCATTAGCAAAATCAACTGCCAGATCAATATTGGTACCTTTATTTTGAGGAGTAAAAAAAAGCAAGTCCCGAATGAGTCGTAAAATAGTATTTTTATTTTTTGAAGGGATAATATGTTTTTCAATATGATTTGTAAAAAAAATTGCTCCAATTTTATCTTGATTTGTAATCGCAGTAAAAGATAAAACTGCAGCAGTTTCAATCATTTTTTCTCTTTTAGTTGAATTGGTTGAGCCGTACTCTAAAGACCCTGACATATCAACTAACAGCATGACATTTAATTGTCGTTCTTCTTTAAAAACTTTGATATAAGGTGAGTGGTGTCGAGAAGTTACATTCCAATCTATCCTTCTAAAATCATCACCAATTTGATATTCCCGAACCTCTTCAAATTCCATTCCATAACCTCTGAAGATAGAATTATAGCTTCCGCTCATGGAATCAGTTACTAATTGGCGCGAACGAATTTCAATTTTTTTTATTCTTTTTAACCATTCACGAGGTATTTTTTGAGTAGGCTGATGTGACTTTGCTTTTTTTGATTTCATCTAAATTTTATGGCACAACAATAGAATTAAAAATTTGAGTTATGATATCCTCAGAGGTTATCTCTTCAGCTTCTGCTTCATAACTTAATAATAGCCGGTGTCTTAAAACAGAAAAACTAACATTTTTTACATCATCTGCTGTTACATATCCCCGGCCAGCTAACATAGCACAACCTCTGGCAGCCCTGGCCAAATTGATACTTGCCCGGGGGGATGCACCATAATCCAAGAGCGTGTCGATTTTTAAATTATACTCAAGAGGATTACGAGTAGCATTAATAATTTCTACTATATAGTTTTTAATACGATCACTAATATAAATTTCATCGATCAAACTGCAAATTTTTAATAATTTCTTTTTATCTAAAACTTTTTTTACAGGGATTTCTTCATCAATTATCATTCTATCCAGAATGATCCTCTCTTCTTCTTTTGCAGGATAATCAATTTTTATTTTCATCATAAATCGATCAACCTGTGCTTCAGGAAGATTATAGGTTCCTTCCTGTTCAATTGGATTTTGTGTAGCCATCACTAAAAAAGGCGCTTCAAGAGGATAAGTTGTATCACCAATAGTAACTTGTTTTTCCTGCATAGCTTCCAATAATGCTGATTGAACCTTGGCAGGTGCACGGTTGATTTCATCTGCTAAAATTAAATTAGCAAATATCGGCCCCATTCTTGGTACAAATGAACCATCTTTTTGATGATAAATTAAAGTACCTATAATATCAGAAGGTAATAAATCAGGAGTAAATTGGATTCTTTTGTAGTTTAAATCTAAAATATCGGAAAGAGTTTTTATAGTTAATGTTTTTGCTAATCCCGGCACTCCTTCAATAAGAATATGTCCATGGGTAAATAAACCAATTAATACACTATTGATCATTTCATCCTGGCCCACCAATCTTTTTTTTAATTCATCAATAGTTGCTTCAATTAATGGTTGTTCTTTTTCAACTCTTCCATGAACTTCTTTTACCTGATTATCCATAGCAATAATTTCCTTTTTCTTTATCAGTAATCGCAATTACATTTTTTTCCCAAAGATCTTCTGATCCTCAAATTTGCAATTTTCATGAATGCAAAAAATATCAATTACATAGTGCTTTTAACCAAGATTTACTATAAATATGATTATTTTTACAAACACTTCTCTATACAAAAGATTATAAATGATTTTGCATATTTATCTTTTATCAGATAATTTTTTAAAATATGGATGATTTACATTTTTTTTACCGAACTGCCTTATTATTTTACAATTTTTTATGAAATTATGTAATATATAGTTATTATCTGAATACATTAATGCAATGCTTTAACATAATTCACTTCACTCCAATGGTATATTAAATAAAAAGGGAGAGAAAACCGAAAAAAACTAGGATGTTTTCCCTTATATTCTTTAAAAAATATTGACATTTTCCCTTTTTTATTCTATAAATAGGGGAATATAATGTAAGACTAAAAAAGAGTCTCTTAATAAGACTCTTTTTTTTATGCAAATTTTTAGCCTTACCTATTACAATTAAGCTTGTTTTATATAGATTGTTCTTTAATTTTATATTCTTCAATTACAAGAGGCATTTGCAAAAATGCTAAGAAATGAGTTTCTTATTGCTATATAAGCAAAAGAACCAATTTTTTCAAAAATCTATACCATTTTTGCAAGAACCTCACATAAAGTGGATTTAATAAGTTCATAAGTGTATTTCTTTTGAAGATATTTTTTTAATCCTGATATCAATCATTATATTCTTTTTGATCGTTCATCAGGAATCATTAAAATAACTTGAAAAAATGGTTATACATAAACTTAACCGATCCACCGAGATGTAATACGGATCTGAAATTGCCATAGCTTATTGTTTAAAGATAATCTTATTTAGTACTTAATAAATCTTTTAGATTGAAATAGATGATAGATGTATGGAAGATAAAAAACCCAATAAGTCAAGCAGACAAATTGAAGAATTGATTCAATCAATTATTGACGAACAGCAATTGATCATCGTTGATATTGAGTCTTTTAAAGAACAAAATATCGTCATTCTTTTATACAGTAAGAATGAGCAATTAGATATTGAAAAACTGGGTATGGTTCATAAACAGATATATGCTGTTTTAGAAACTGCTCCCTTTTTAAATGAAAATTTTACTTTAGAAGTTTCCAGTCCTGGTATTTTCAGGAAATTTAAAAATATCAGAGAATTTGAAATCTTTAAAGATAGAGAAATTAAAATATTGACAGATCAAGATGAAACTTATATAGGTATTTCTAAAGGAATAGAAGAAGGCAATACAGTAATCATGGATTTAAAGAATTCTGAAATATTTAAAATAAACATAAAAAAAAAAAAAAAAGCTGGACTAAACGGATAAACAGGGGGAGATATGGTAATAGATCTATCTGGTGACATA
>JAKSBL010000123.1 GCA_022361115.1 Spirochaetota bacterium
AAATTATGTATACTATCTGCATAATTTTATGTAGATAATAGAACTGGAGATATCATTTTAAAAAAATTAAACAATAAATCGATTTTATTATGGAAATTGATAAAGTGAAGCAGATTTTTAGAAATACCCTTTTATTGGATAAATCCCGGACAGAAAATGATGCAGAGCATTGCTGGCATATGGCTCTCGGAGCTTTGATTTTAAAAGGGAGTAAATTCAATATTACTCCCTTTTTTATTATGTGATTTTAACGGACGGGTGGCGTGTTGCCGTTTTGGTAGTAATCGGTGAGGGTAATTCCATTTGAACCGAGAGGAGTGTCATGATCCAGGCCGACAAATTTTCCATCTCTGTCCTGCCAGAGGGCTGGTTTTAAGAGCTGGTATTTCTCCTCATCCCAGGTTACAAAATCACTTTCTACCAATCCTCCCGTATCTCCTGAGTTAGCATTAAAACACCAGAAGGTTTGATGAATAAAATTTTCTTTAATATAATCCCGCAGGGCTTCCATCCACTTTTGGTTATCACTACCATCCATAAATCCGCCCCATTCTCCAATGAGCAAGGGGGCTATGTTTTCTTCCATAATATATGCCCAGTTAGGGCCCCAGCAGTCTTCATACAGGGTTTGCTGATTAAAATCTTTTTGAAACCAGGGCTGCTGATAGACTAATGGGCCATAATCATGAGGCGAATAAACTAATTGGTCCTGATTGGTTCCAAGATCGAGAGGATAATCCTTTACTCCTCTTAAATTGCCTCCCCACCAGTTATTATAATAATCATTTTCAGTGGAACTCGAATAATCTTTTCCTTCCTTTGGATAAGACTCGATTCCTTCTACGACAATGAGGACATTGGGATTAATCGCCAGAATGGCATTGGCGCAGTCTTCTGCTGTCTTTTTCCAGTTATTGATATGATCTGAGTTATCCCAGCGGGCTGCATCAGCTGATTGATAAGGTTTGCCGTGGGGTTCATTTTCCAGATCATAAGCAATGATAGTATCATTGTTTTTATACCGTTCTGCAAACCACTGCCAGGTCTGGATAAATATTTCCGGAGTGATGGAACCTTTGTACCACAAAGGATCAATATGTCCCATAGCATCGGAACCAGGAGAATGAACATCCAGCATAATTTTCATGCCGATGCTTTCACAATGGGCTACAGTGATATCAAATATTTCTAAGC
Source organism: Spirochaetota bacterium (assembly GCA_022361115.1). GTDB lineage: Bacteria > Spirochaetota > GWE2-31-10 > GWE2-31-10 > GWE2-31-10 > JAKSBL01. The sequence goes on from JAKSBL010000123.1 coordinate 1,195, forward strand.
TGGTTTTACCTTCCAGGCCAGGATTTACATAATAATTTATGCTGGAAGGGATGGGATAAATTCCGTTCTTCCACTCATTTAAGAGTTGTGTAGAAATAGGTATTCGGAGTAAATTAATTCCCCGGTCTGCCATAGCATTGAGTGCCTGTTCTAAATTACACGACCAGAGGCCGTCAAAAGCATTGGTTCCTGTGTTAAAACCAAACCAGTTGGCACCGGTTAGCCAAACAGGATTACCATTTTCATCAACAATCTTGTTGCCCTCTGTATGTAACCAGTCACTGGTGATGGGACTATTAAAAGATGCTGTCACATTATATTCCTTGTATTCTGATAAATTGAGTTGTTCTGGATTTTGATTTCCGCTTACAGCTCCACTCCAGTAATTAAAATCATCGGAAGCTTGCAGAGAAATGTTGATTGGATCTGAGTAATAAACTGTTGTAGTAGAGGTAATCACTTGATTTCCGCTTTGAGTTGGTCCTGGTGTTAAAGCGACAGATCCGGTACCATTGATTTGTATGGTCAAAGGGATCTGTTCGAGAACAATTTTTTGGAAATGAGCAGTAATATCCCCAGAACTATTTAACAAATAAGTGGAAGGATTTACCGTGCTGTTTAAACTTCCAGACCAGGATATAAATTCCACTTGATCATTTATTGAAGCTGTTAAAGTGATATCATTGATTTCCTGATAATAAACTGTTTCAGAATAACCATTTGTTCCGCTGATCATTGCATTGCCCGAATGGGAGGGTGCCGGTTCTAAAACAACAGTTTGTGTGTCTGTTGTATCTGCGGCAATGGAGATAGTTAAAGGATATAGAGTTACATTACTCTCCAATACATTGATCCAGTTAATATTGAAAGGCCCTTGATCCATGACAATCTTAAGAATGTGATTCCCCTGAGTAAGATTAACAGCTGTTTTGCTGATGGTTGTATAAGTTTGCCAGCCATTGGTGGAAGGGATAGTCATTGCACCAGTTACATCTTGATTATCAATTTCAATATGCAGACTTCCATCTCCGCTGGTTTCTCTTGCAACTCGTAACTCTATATCATACATCCCATCACTAGCAACTGAGATAGGATAAGCTAACCATTCACCACTGTCGATCCAGCCGACATTATAGCCCCCTTCACCACAAACTTCAATGTCTACATCGTCGTTTCTGTATACTCCGCCTGTGTTACCAGGTGTAAGATCATAATAAGTGTCATAATCTTCTGCTTCAAAATTTCCTGGGATAATAAATCCTGTGTTGCTTTCAGCCTTTACATTAATGGTTATTTCTGCGGGAAGACTCTCAATCCCATCATTGTCTTTAGCAACGACTTTAATGGTATAAGTTCCTTCAGTAGCTGGTGTCCAAACTGCTGAATAGGGTGAAGCAATATCGGTTTCAATAGATTGAGAATTTACAAAAAACTCAACTTCTGTTACCTGACCATCGCTATCAGTAGCATTGGCATTAAGAGTTACTGGTTGATGCGGGAGAACATCTGTTCCATCAGCAGGTGCAGTTATGGATACTTGTGGTTGAATTAAAACAGGTCCCCCATCCGGTTCAATGCCGTAAACTTTGATTTCATTTTGATACAGGGTGATTTTATTGTGTTCTTGAAAAGAGGTTTTTGTTGCATCAAAGGAATAATCACCCTTTTGCTGGAATAAAGACCAATCGCTTTTATTGATAGCAAACTGAATTTCTCCACTTTGATTACCCGCAGCCACTGTTCCACCACTAAAAGTCAGTTCTAAATAAGAACCAGAACTATAAGTCCCAAAAGAATGATTGATATTTTCTGCTCCGATTTGGGCATAGTAACAATTAAATTGAAGTTGTGCATCACTGTCTTTGGTAAAGTAGTAACGGACAGCAAGATCATTCAAATGGATATTA
>JAKSBL010000464.1 GCA_022361115.1 Spirochaetota bacterium
GTTAACTAGCCTGGTTAATGATTATCCTTTAAGCGACTATAAGCAGCAAGCTTTAAAAAATATTGCGGAAATCGCGCCTCTATTATCATCTGATCGAGATATTGCAATTGCCAATGAAAAGGCTTTACTGGTTTTTGAACAAGGCCAGGAATACCAGAGCCAACAGTTATATGAGGATGCAATTAAAAGTTTTCAGGATGTAGTACTGAAATATCCTCAATCAACTTACACTCAATCGGCATTAGATAACATAATCCAGATTACCCAACTGCAAAGAGGCGAGAGTATTGCTTCTTTAGAAGCTCGTTTAAGAGAAAAATTTAAGACAAATTATCAAAATTTTGAAAGCGCCTATGAGAAGGGGGATCTTAAAGCTGCTCGGGAATACTATTTTGGTGCACTGGCCAATGCATTTAATATTTATGCTGATAACTCAGTAGCAAAGTTTCAGCAAGTTGAAGAGGAATACATCAGCTCCCTGATGAGTACTTCCAGCTTAAAAAGTAATGAGGACTTGCAAAAACAATTAGAGGAAACCCGAACTGCTTTGGAGCAACAATATGATGAGCAGTTAAAGAAAGAACAGGATCTTTTTGCTCAACAACTGGCTGCAGAAAAATCAAAGCTTGAAAGTGAGAAGACTGCACTGATTGAAAAATATGAAAAACTTCTTTCAGAGGAAAGCCAGGAGGACCTGGCAGTTATAAAAACTGAGTATGATAATAAATTAGCAGAACAAAACCAGGAGATTGCTCGACTAAAACAATTAAATGAGGATTACCAAAGCCAGATAACAGCAAAGGTTCCTCAAGAGAAAATAAATGAACTAACTGAGTCTTATGAAAATCAACTGGCTCAATTAAAATCAGAAATCGAAGTTTTAGAAGATAAATATAATACTACTTCACAAAATCTATCCGGACGATTAGCTAATTCTGAATCTCAGCTCACAAATACCCGGATTTCATTAACAGAAAGAGAAAAAGAATTGGAAGATCAGAAGCAGTATACTGGTCAACTAAAAAATCAGTTGCTGGATCTTTATGCAAAATATGAAGTATTAGAAAAAAAAGCCGAACTTGCAGTTGATGAAGATAAAAAGGAATTAAAAACTCAATTAGAAACACTGGAAAAGAAATATAATCTTTTAGAAAAAGAATACCGTAAAGCAACCTATTCTGAAGCAGACATACGAAAGCAAATTGAAGCTCAGATTCAGGAAGAATATCAACAAAAGTTAACCTTAGAAAAAAAGAGATTGCAACAGGAATTTGCAACAGAAATTGATAAACTGAAAAATATAAAAGTCATTGAAAAGGAAATAGCAGCATCAGAAAAAGCAGATACAACTGATTTTCCTGTAGCAACTTCAGATAGAAAAATTATAGCACGAATAATCGAAGTAATTGGTACTTCTGTCTCTTTTCAATTTTTATCCAATATTCTTATATCAGAGATAAACATGGGGGATACTATTGAAATTATCCGTTTTTCATCTGGTGAGGAAAAAGTAGTTGGATCTATTAAAATTACTTATATTCCTGGTGATTCATTATTTGGCCGGGGAAGAATCTTTTCTGTCAAATCTGGATTTACTCCAAGAATCAATGATTTACTAAAAAATTAATCATTCTAGCCACTATTTTTTAAAAATGAGTTTTCTTATTCTTTTTTTCAGTGTATATTTAAAGTAAATATAGTTTTGGTGAGTTTTTTTTATGGAAGATAATTGTAGTATTGGTATTGTTGAGAAAATTTTATCTGAAGATGAGTTGTTAGTTAAATTACAAAAAGACCAGGTTTGTCAGAATTGTGCCGGTAAAAATAGTTGTAATATTTTTAGTTCAAAAGATAATTTAATACATGCAAAAAGTGAACAAAAGCTTGATATAGGTGATGAAGTCTATATTTATACCCGTCCTTCTATTCGTGTTTTGACTGCTTTTATTGTTTTTTTTCTCCCTCTGATAATGTTGTTTGCAGGTTATTTTTTTGGAGAAAGGATTTTTGCTTCTGAAAATGCCGGAATTATTTCTGCTTTTACTGGATTAATATTAACATTAGCAGTGATAATTGTGGTTTATCGAACAAGCAATTTGTTTAAACAGATTTATTGCTGGGTTGAGAAAAAAACTGGTGATTTAAACTAAAAAAGTGAGAACAGGCGATGGGATTTCAACCCATAACCGGACATAAAATTTATGCCTGCTCTGACAAAGGCTTCATTAAATTGCACCATATAGCAACCGCCCCTTGAGCTACACCTGCCCTCAGACTAAAAAGTAATATCATTTTTCTTTTTGTTTAGCAATCAAAATATAAAAAAATTTGAATTAATTGTAAAATTCATTAAAAGATTAAAAAATAAAAAACATTGGATACCCTTAAGGTTTATTCTCAGCTAAATCTTTGATGTCCTGGTAAAGAGTTGTTTGATTGCGGCCACTTCTTTTTGAGTGATAGAGAGCCATGTCTGCCTGCATGATTAGGGTGGAATGTTGATGAAAATTTTGGTGACAGGCTTCACTAATGCCAATGCTAACTGTCATTTTTATCTCTTTATCTTCATAATGGAATACCGATTCTTCAATATTTGTACGGATTCTTTCCGCTACTATTTTTGCATTTTCACTCTTACATTCAGTGAGCATGACAATAAATTCTTCTCCCCCAAATCGGGCTGCCGGGTCTTCGATACGGATGGCATTTTTAATAATTTTGGCCATTTCATAAAGGATAAAGTCTCCTGCCATATGACCGTAAACATCATTGATTTTTTTAAAGAAATCAATATCCAGCATCATAATAGAAATTACATGCTGGTATCGTTTAATTTTAGCTACCTCTTCTTCCAGTCTTTTCATAAAAAAGGAATGTTTATACAAGCCGGTTTTTACATCCAGGATGGCACGGCGGTAGTGGATATTGTTTTGTAGACTGATGGATGTGAAGTTGATAAAACAATCCATATATTTTAATTCTGATTTGGAGTACTCAGAGTCCAGGACTTTTTTACCTAATACTATAAATCCGTAAACTCCATCTAATCCCATTAATGGGATGAGAACTTTTGGTTGTACAGGTAAAAATACATCAGTGTATTGCTTGTTATCCACCAGGACTTCAAATGCTTCAAAGGTGATAGAAGTGGGAGAAAGAGAAAAAATTTTTTTATAAGGATTAAATGATTCAATTTCAATAATATTCTCTATTCTTTCCATTTTATGAAAACAGGTAGTATTAGGTTTTTCAGAATAAAACTCATCTTGTATGACAAATGCCAGGTAAGAAGGAATAAATTTATCCTGTATTTTTTTTCCTACATAGACAATCAATTCGTTAACTGTTTTAATATTAAAAAGCTTGCTTGCTTCTTCTAAGAGTTCATTCAGTAAATTCACTTCATCCTGAAACAAACTCAATTCTTTCCAGACGCCTGTTCTTTCCAGTAAATCGTAATTAGCTATGATTTCAGGATGAGTGCTTAATTGGCCAATTTTATCATGTATCATACTCCTATTATAGTAGAAAAAAAACATTTTCTCAATATCGGCTTAAAAAAATGATAACTTCTGCTAACAAAAGGAATTTTTCATCCGAAATTAAAAGTGGGGGAAAATAGGGGAATAATTAATGACTTACGATTCGAATTATGTAGAAAAAAATTTAATTGCCTACATAGGCAATAAGAGGAGATTGTTGCCTTTAATAGAAGCAGCATTAAATAGAATTAATATAAAAGATAAAAAATCCAAAAAGTTTTTAGATGTTTTTGCAGGTACTGGTGTGGTTTCCAGGTTAGCTAAAAATCTTGGTTTTGAAGTCCACACTAATGATTGGGAATATTATTCCTATATTATGAACCAGGCATTTTTAACTTTAGATCCAGATATTGTGGAAAAAGGATTTCAGAATTTTGGAGGTTTAGAAAATACACTCCAAATTTTAAATAATCTTACCCGGTTAAAAGACAAAGATGTTTATATTTCTAAATATTATTGTCCAAAAGATGATCAGCATCCAGATTTACAAAACGAAAGACTCTTTTATACCAGTTATAATGGGAAAAAGATTGATCTGATTCGCGCTCAAATAGAAGCCTGGGTATCTGAAGAACAAATCGATCAAAAAGAGGAGTGTTTACTGCTAGCCTTATTGCTTTATGAATCATCTACTCATTCCAATACTTCCGGAGTTTTTAAGGCTTTTCATAAGGGATTTGGTGGAACTAATGGTGATGCTCTATCTCGCATTATGAAAGTAATAAAGCTCACCATTCCCCAATTATGTTATGGAAAAAAAGCAACTGTGACACAATGGGATGCATTAGCTTTAAGTGAAGAATTATCAGAAACTCCTTTTGATGTTATTTATCTAGATCCCCCTTATAACCAACATCAATATGGTTCAAACTATCATTTACTGAATACGATTGCTAAAAATGATAAACCACCTGTTAATCAGCAGATCTATATTCAAGGTAAAAAAGTAAATAAATCTGCAATCAGAAGGGATTGGGTAAACACGCGTTCTACCTTTTGTTACAAGCAAAGTGCGATTTCTGATTTTTCCAGGTTAATTGAAAATCTTAATGGCCACTTTTTTCTGGTAAGTTACTCAACTGATGGGATTATTCCTTTTGATGAATTACTAAAAATTCTTTCTCAAAAAGGAAAACTGGATATCCAGCTTAGTGAATATACAAAATACCGGGGGGGTAAACAGGCATTAACGACTCAAGTAAGCAATATTGAGTTTATCTTGATGGTTGATACCCATCAAGCAGGTAAATCAACAGATATTGATGAAATTCAGAAAACACTATATCTGGCTAAAATGAATTTAATGTTGTCTAAGACTTGTAATCCTTTACGTGCCGAATCTATTGGTTTTCAATACAAACAGAAATTATTAAAAAAAGAATTAAAAATTGAAAAAATTTTAGAAAAAGAATATGGAAAAAACAGTGCTGTTTTTTATATTCAACAAAACAGATTTTGCTTAACAGACAAAACAATGAAAAAGATCAGTAAGCTTTCGCTACAGCAAATCGTAGATATTTATCATGATTTAGAATTTATGACCAACCTTACAAAAGAAGATGAAATTTACTTAGTTCTGGATCATATTAAAAAAGAATTTCAAAAAAATAAAGAGTGTGAATTAAAGGATTCCTTAACTAAGCTTGTCTATTTATTATCAAAGTTCAATAATAAAAAAGCCTATATACCAGCACTGAATGTGATTTATGAAATCCTCAATACATTACTGTTCACTGAATCTTATTGGCAGAGTCAGGACATTTTAAAAAATCGAACCTTTACCAAACTGGAAAAACTGATTTTTATTAAATTAAATTGTACCCTCTACGATGACCAGCGGGATGTTCAAATGAAAAAGCATAATATAATAAAAAACTATGAACAACTTGTTCAGGGATTGCAAATCAATAATAATCAAAAAAAGTATCATAAAGAAAGTATGATGATTCAACAAGAGCAGCACCAGTTTCTTTATTATTAACTAAAAAAGTACCCGGCACTACTTATTGCTATTAAAAAAGCAAAATATTAAAAAATAAGTAAAATAGCCCTCATTTGAATAGTTCTTACAAAAATATCATTGAATTAATGTAAGATTTATTTTAGACTTGTCATAAGTTTGCAATAATCAGAGAAATATATGTTTAA
>JAKSBL010000724.1 GCA_022361115.1 Spirochaetota bacterium
ACTGAGTTGGTATTTTGAAAACGGTCTTTTAATTGATTACAAAAATCAGGGTGCTCAGTCATTGAATAAATTCTCCATTTCTTAAACATATTTTTCCATTTATAATTACCGTATCAATAAAACTATGGGTTTCCAGATTATCAAAGGGAGAAAAATCAGCCTTTGTTGCAGAATTTTCGGTCCGAAAAATGTGAGGTTCTTTTCGGATAATCGTGATATCAGCAAAATAACCTTTTTCTAATAATCCCCGTTTTTTAATATTAAAGATTTCATAACCACTGGTTAAATATTGAAAAATCTTTTTTAAAGATAAAATTTTTTGCTTATAGAGAGAATAAAGGGCATAAAAACAGGTCTCTAAACCGGGAAATCCAGAGGGAGGCTGATCAGACTGTTTTTCCTGATATAAATGAGGAGCATGATCAGTACCCACAACTTGAAAGTATCCTTTATTAAAACATTTTCTTAAAAACATGGCATTACTTAAAGAACGAATCGGTGGATTTACTTTATAAATATTATTGTCTTTTAAATCTTCAAGATAAAAATATAAATGATGAGGGGTGATTTCAGCAATAATATTGAAACCTCTTTTTCGAAATTTATTGATATAGCGAATTACATTTTCTGAACTCACATGACAGATATAGATTTTGGCATGGGTTTTAATGCTTTTAGCTGCCTTAAATATTTTTTTCAGTCCCATGATTTCGGCAATAACCGGCCGCCTTTTTTCATGATCATGAACGGATTGGTAGGGAATATTCTCAAAATTTTTTAAAGTTTCTTCATCTTCACAATGAAATAAGTGAAGCAAAGTTGTATCCATTGATTCGGTTAATGAAGCAGCCTTTTTTACTAAAAGATCTCCTGTGGAAGAACCAATAAAAGCTTTAACCCCGTGGATAGGAATATTATTTTGCAAACATTGTTTATAAATATGTTTTATATGGTCTGCGTTTTTATCTGTTAAACCAATATAAAATCCGTAATTGATTGGTGAAGTTTTTGCTAGTTCATTTTTTTGGTGTAATATTTCAAAATCTACAGCAGGAGGTTTATTATTAGGCATATCCATAACATAGGTAAATCCTCCCTTAATTGCTGCTTCTGGGCCAGTTTTCCAGTCTTCTTTATGTTCCTCTCCAGGGCAGCGAAAGTGGACATGGGGATCAATAAATCCATAAGAAACATAACAATCAGTAGCATCAATAACATAATGCTTAGAAAGATCATAACCCTTTAGAAGGCCGGGAATAATTTTTTTTATTTTCTTGCCTTCAATTATTACATTACCTCGTATAAAACGGTTTTCTAAAAAAAGCTTTCCATTAAGAATGGCAATTTTAGATTTGTTCAATCATGCCTCCGCTATTTCTATGATAATGCCCGAATTCATGAGATTTTTTTAATTCTTTGTAATCCAAAACAGGCCCTTCTCGACAGATTCGCTGACCTGTCTGATCAATAACACAAGAACCACAAATTCCTAAGCCGCATTTCATATATCTTTCCATAGATATTTGTATCTGTGCAATATGGTCTACTTTTTTTAAGGCATTGAGCATCATAATTTCAGGGCCGCATAGACAACAGGTCTGGTACTGATTTAAGTCTAAATGTTCCAACCCATTGGTAACAAAACCCTGGTTTTCTCCGGTATTATCATCTGTATAAAAGTAAACTTGCTGATTTGTTAAAGATTTTAAAGAATCAGCAAAACTTAAGATACTGCGAGTTTGTGCCCCCAGTAAAATATCAAATTCGATCTCATTTTTTAAGAGCTGGTTTGCCAAGAAATAAATTGGTGCAGCTCCACATCCGCCACCTATCAGCAAATATCTTTGCTCAGGGATAATTTTAAAGCCATTTCCTAAAGGTCCGGTTAAACCAAAATAATTACCAATTTGAGTTGTCAGCATTTTTTTACTAACTGGCCCACGATCCAGGATCGTAAACCCAATGATTTGTTGATCATAATAGGATATGGAAAAAGGTTTTTGCTGGTTTTGATAATTTAACATATAAAACTGGCCAGGAGTTATCTCCTGTTGACCAATTTCAAAGTAAAGGGTTTTTATTAATGGATTCCCCTCGATTTTGACTAAAGGACAAGTGGTTTCAATTAATTGTGCTGGAGTATTCAAATCAGTTATCCTTCCCTATGTGAAATGCCGATTAATTCCTGATAGGTCAGCCCTTTTTTGGCCAGAAAATCAGTAATACCCTGATTAATTTCAGTAAAAATTTCTAGACCATTATATAAAATTCCGCTGCCCACCCCATAGAGAGTTGCACCGGCTGCAATCATTTGTATAGCATCTTCTGTGTGGGTTATTCCACCCATTCCAATGATTGGTATAGTTACATTCTTATAAATGTCATGGACACAGCGAATAGCAATGGGAAGTATTGCTGGCCCACTGACTCCACCTCTTTTATTGGAAAGCTTTGGTTGAAATGTATCAATATCAATGAGCATACCCGGTCCAACAGTATTAATAGCAGTGATCCCATTTGCACCAGCTTCTTCACAAGCTTTGGCAATTAAACCGAGTTTAGGAAAATTGGGAGAAAGTTTTATGATTAAAGGCTTTTGAGTAACTGGCCGAACAATTTTGATCACACTAACTGCTGATTCTGGAGTGGCACTAAAGGGGAGGCCAAACTCATCAGCTACATTAGGACAGGAAATATTTAATTCAATAGCATCAATAATAGTATGATCTAGTTTTTCAACCGTTTGAGCAAACTCCTTGGGAGTTCCGCCAAACACACTGGCAATTATGATTGCGTCAGAATTTTTTCTTACAATAGTCAGCTCATGATTAGAATGATCAATACCGGAAGAAGAGAGGCCAACTGCATTAAGAATTCCATGTTCATACGCTTGAACTACCGGAGTAGGATGTCCATGACGAAAGTTCAAACTGATAGATTTACAGGTAATGCCACCGGCACCAGCTGAAGCAACTTTTGCCATTGACCAGCCTGTTGTACCTAAAATACCTGAGGCTAGTATACCATTTCTTTTAAATTTTAACTTTCCAAAAGATATATCTTCCATAAGTTTATTTTCTAGTAAATATGTGTCCAAAATGAGGGCCGCAAGCTATAGGTTCTCCTTCATATTTTACCTGGTTTTCCATCCATTTAACTAATTGAAAATTGGTTATTTGATCTCCTGTAAAACCGGAAAAATCATGCTGAGTTACCTGACACTCAATACGATCATAAAATATCTGATATTTCCCTTTTGCTTCACCCCAGCCTTCACATAAATTAACTATTATTATAAAGGTTTGGTCAGGATAAAGTTTAATTTTAACAATATCATCATCAATTGATTGATATTGATGAGTATTACGAAAAGGTAATTTTAACCAGCTTAAAAAAGGGCCAAATACCCAGCCAGTATTTTTTTTAAACTGGATTTTTACCCATTTTCCTTCTTTCTCATAGATTGTTTCTTCTGGGCCGTTTTCGTCCAAAAGGATAACCTTTGATTGGTAAGGAATAGTGGTAATTTTTTTACTTTTTGTCGTCGGTTTTTCCCTCAAATTTAAGCCATGCGTTGTGTTGATAAACATATAGTTTTTTGCACTACCAA
>JAKSBL010000426.1 GCA_022361115.1 Spirochaetota bacterium
TGGAAAGACAAACACAAACTTTTTTCAACAGAAAAAAGTTCTGGTTTTATCTCGTCGAAGTCTCGATCAATCAATATATTGCTGAGATTGCAAAAGAACTCAATACAGAAATCAAATTAAAAGATTTTGTTCGCTATCAAATAGGAGCATAAGTTTTGAAAAAACTTCGCTATTTAGTGAAATTGTCCGGTGAGGTCCTCAAAGGGCCTCAATCGGCAGGTATAGATTGGGATTATGCAGACAAATTTTGTGAAAGGCTGGCTAAGATCATTTTAACCGAAAAGGTTGAATTAGGCTTGGTAATAGGCGGAGGCAATATTTTCCGAGGTGCTTCTGGTTCTATTACTGGGTATGATCGAATATTTGGTGATAATATTGGTATGCTGGCTACAGTGATGAATGGCTTGGCTTTAGCTGAAAGGTTAAAGCATTATGGTGTTGAAAGTATTTTACAGTCTGGTTTAGAAATCCCGGCAATTACAGGATTATTTCATCAAAGTGAAGTGGAAGATATCTTTTCTAAAAAGGGTTGTGTTATTTTTTGTGGCGGAACAGGAAATCCTTATTTTTCCACTGATACAACTGCTGCTCTGCGAGCTTTACAAATAAAAGCAGACTGTATTTTTAAAGCAACGAAAGTTGACGGGATTTATGACAAAGATCCTCACAAACATGAAGATGCAAAAAAGTTTAAAGAGTTGACATATGATGAGATAATTGCTAAAAGATTAAAGATCATGGATTTAACTGCCATGCAGTTAATGATGGAAAATAAAATACCTTTAATGGTTTTTAATATGGACGAGCCAGGTACTTTAGAAAATGCTTGTGCAGGAGAGGTAGTAGGAACCATTGTCAAGGGATAAAAGAAGGAGAACTCAATGATTGATGAAGTTAAAAAGACATTTACTGATAAGGGTAAAAAATCACTGGCTGCTTTTGATGATAACCTCAAAAAAGTCAGAACAGGCCGGGCTTCTCCTAATATATTGGACTCAGTCACAGTTGATTATTATGGTACTGAGACACCATTAAATCAAGTTGCTTCTGTCAATGTACCTGAAGCAAGAATGATTGTTATTCAGCCCTGGGAAAAAAACATGATTCCCAAAATTGAAAAAGCGATTCAAAAAGCTGAACTCGGCTTAAATCCTTCTAATGATGGAAATGTCGTAAGAGTCATGATCCCTGCATTAACAGAAGAAACCCGAAAAGAATTGGTTAAAAATGCCAAGCAAATCGCAGAACAGGCCAGGGTAGGGATTCGTAATATCCGGCGGGATTTAAATGAAAAATTAAAAAAAGCTCTTAAAGCGCATGATATTACTGAAGATGTAGAAAAACAAGGTTTAGACGAGGTTCAGAAATTAACAGATAAATATATAAAAGAGATTGATGAACATTTAGCAAATAAAGAGAAGGAAATCCTTGAAATCTGATAAAAAATTACAACATATTTCTTTTATCATGGATGGCAATGGCCGTTGGGCAAAAAAGCGGTTATTACCTCGAACTGCTGGACATAGTGCAGGAGTAAAAAAAGCTAAAGAGATCACTCTCTATATTAAGGAGAAGGGGATTCCGTTTCTCTCCCTTTATACTTTTTCTAAAGAAAACTGGCGACGATCTGCTGATGAAGTGAATTTTCTTATGCAGCTGATTGTTCAGCATTTTAAAGATGAATTTGATTTTTATAAAAAAAATGGCATTCGGGTTATACATATTGGCGATCGTGCAGGAGTGCCTGCTGATGTATTAGCTGCTATTGACCAGGTTGCTGAAGAAACCAGTCATTTCCGGGATTTAACAGTTATGCCTATTTTTAATTATTCCGGGAAATATGATATTGTTCAGGCAGTAAATCAAATAATCAAGTCTTCTCAAAAAGAAATCAATGAAGAGCAATTTTCTCAATATTTATTAACCAGTCAATTTCCTGATCCTGATCTGATAGTCAGGACCAGTGGAGAATTTAGAATTAGTAATTATTTCCTCTGGCAGGCAGCTTATTCTGAATTTTATATTACAGATAAGTTGTGGCCTGATTTAAGCAAAAAAGATGTCGATCTGGCTATTGAAAATTTTTATAAACGTGACAGGAGATTTGGCGGTGTCAAAAATGAAAAATCTGATTGAGAGAATCATCCTCTTTGTTGTAGCGCTTTTGGTGATTTTACCATCAATTTTTTGGCCGGTACAAAACCATATTATCCTGATCTGTTTATTTGCAATTTTTATCCCCATATTAGGCAGTTATGAGATAACTTTAATTATTCATCATAAAAAAATTGATATAAACACTTTTTTCTTACCAATAGTAAATTTACTCATTTTGATTTTTTCCTATGGATTTTCTATCAATCTTTTTCAAATACATCAATTTAAACCAGTAATCCCCCTGTTTTTTCTTTTTATTACAATAGTTATGGGATTCATTTTTACTAGTGATATTTTTAAAAAAAAGCTGGAACTCTCCTTTGAAAAAATGTCCTATTTACTCTTTGGCATGTTTTATATCGGTATTCCCTCTTTTTGTTTTCCTCTGATTCTAAATATTACAGTACAATCAGATAATTTACTTCCAGTTTTTTATCAAGTATCTCAAAAAGGAACACTCACCGGATCTTTTTTAGTCTTATTTTTAATTACCTTGATCTGGAGTAATGATATTTTTGCCTATTTATTTGGTATCTGACTGGGAAAAAAACATCCCATTGGATTAGTTGCCAGTCCTAAAAAATCCTGGATAGGTTATATTGGTGGTTATTTTAGTTCGATTTTTTGGGGTATGGTTTTTTATTTTATTTTTGATGTTCTATTAGATCATTTATTTCACCAATATCTGGATTTCCCTTTTTGGTTTTATTTAGCAAATGCCCTGATCATTGGCTTTATTGTTCCCTTAGGTGATTTAATAGAATCTGTGATTAAAAGATCAGCTGATGTTAAAGATTCAGGGACTATCATACTCGGTAGAGGGGGAGTGTTGGATTCTGTTGATTCGTTGCTTTTTGTAATTCCCTTTTATTTTATTGGTTTACAAATATATTTTTCTTTTGTAAAATAAAGAATGCATAAAAATATCGCTATTTTGGGTGTTTCAGGTTCTATTGGTAAATCTGCTTTAAAAATACTCCATCATTTTCCTCAACTAAGACTGAGATCATTTTCTGTTCATAATAATATTGAGTGTATTAATGAAATTATTCAGAAATATTCACCAGAGTATTTTGTCATAACCAGTGAATCTGCCTATCAATTATATATTGCTCAATTTCCACAAAATAAAAAAATGGTTTTAACAGGTAAAGAGGGGATAGATGAAATAGCCTTAGATCAGGGGCATGATATTGTATTAAATGCAATTACCGGAAAAGCAGGTCTTTATCCATCTCTTAAAATTTTAGAAAATGGCATTGACCTTGCATTAGCCAATAAAGAAAGTATTGTTTGTGCTGGAGAGGTTTTAACAACATTAGCAGAACAGCATTTTGCCCGTATCATTCCGGTTGATTCTGAGCATTCAGCTATTTTTTATTTATTAAAAGATAAAAGTTCAAGCATTGTTGAAAAGATCATCTTAACTGCCTCTGGTGGCCCTTTTTATCAAAAAGAAAAATCAGAATGGTACAAAATCAGCAGAGAGCAAGCATTAAAACATCCAACCTGGCAAATGGGCAATAAAATTACTATTGATTCAGCAACCATGGCCAATAAAGGATTGGAAGTTATTGAGGCCCATTATCTATTTAATATGAATTATGAACAAATTGATGTAGTCATTCATCCGCAAAGCTTGATCCATTCTATGGTAGAAACGATCGATGGAGAGTTATATGCACAAATTGGCCCCAATGATATGTCTTTACCTATTCAAAATGCCCTTTTTTATCCTGAGTTAAAGGCCAATCAGTATCTTAAACTGGATTTAACAAAAGGAATCAAACTGGAAATCTTGCCAATGGATTATGATAAATTTAAGATGCTCCAATATGCTTTTCAATGTGGGAAAGCAGGGGGAGTGTATCCGGCATTTTATAATTTTGTGAATGAATATCTGGTTGAATTATTTTTAACAGATAAAATCTCTTTTCTACAAATAGAAGAGATGATGAATCGGGCAATTGATCATTTTGCTGAAGATCAAACTGTTGATAAAAAGGATGTGGGAACTAATAATATTAATCAGGTCGATCAAAAGGCGCATTCAATCGTAAAAGAGATTTTAAAAATTTGACTTTGCTGATGCTATTTATTAAAATTAATCTAATAAAAGACTGCTCTGTCTGAAAAAAGTTATTTTTTAACTTGGGTTCGGTATTTCGACTTTTATTGATAAATACAGATAATAAACTAATAATTGTCTTCTAAAATCTAAAAATAACTGAAAACTCTTAAGCCGAATAGCGGGTTTTTCATTAATTTTGATTTAAGTGTATTTTAGAAAACAGAAAAATTACTTGTTAATGATGAAGGAAATGAATAAATGGTAAATTTTATGATGCTTTTAATAAA
>JAKSBL010000051.1 GCA_022361115.1 Spirochaetota bacterium
AAATCATTCAATTGCTTTATAATAAAAAAATCGAATTTAAAGGTCAGATTAATGAGGGGTATGAAAAGCCTTATATCGCCTTAATGATCAAACACAAAGATACTGGATGGAATATAGGTAATTATAGAAATCTAAAAATCAAAATCAAGAGTCCCGATGTAAATAAAGCGGATCTCCGTGTAGGCTACTTCCAAAAAGGATTTTCTCAGAAAGAGGATTATCATTCCATTTTCATCAAAAATAAAATGATTAAAATACAAAAAAAGTCGGTAACCTATAGTTATGATTTAAATAATTTTAAAATTCCTGCCTGGTATATACAAGAAAAGAAAGCAAGAAATGAAAAAATATTGAAAAATACTAGCTTATTGTATTTTATAGAGTTTAGAAATTTTATTCTTCAGCCTTTGAATTCTGATTTAACTCTGAATATAGAAAAAATCAGTATAAACAGGTACAATAATGATTTTTTCCTTAAATTAACAGTATCTATCATTATTTATTATTTAATTCTCTTTGTATATTTATTCTTAAATATCAAAACAATCATAAAAGAAAACTATAACATTATCTACAAACATCTGGATATTGATAGTTCTGGTTCCATAGAACTTAGTAAAATTAATGAGGCACTGAATGAGAATTATACCAACTTTGAATTGACCATTAATGATATTGCATCTGAAACAGGGCTCACCAGTAGAAAAATTGCGACATTGATAAAGGAAGAAAAAGGGCTGACCTTTAAACAGTATCTCAACAAGCTAAGAATTAATCATGCTAAGCAGCTCATAGAAACAACCGATTATAACCTCACAAAAATTGCTATTTTTGTGGGCTACAGTAACTCAACTCATTTTTACCGCATCTTTAAAGAAGTTGAAGGAATGTCACCTAAAGAATATTTGAAAAAAAACAGAAGATAAATAGAGCATGCTGTTTTAGCAATACTTCTGAATGAGCTATACACTTTGCAAAACAAGCGATAAAACAAGGATTATTTTGTAAATATATAAGATTGTCGTTGCTTCTCCATTTCACCATCAGGGTTTAGATAAAAAAAGGACTGTCTGAAAAAATCAGACAGCCCCTTATCATTATAGGTATGAGATACCTTTAGTATTTAATTCTCATGTCCTTATTGCGGTCAGTTTCCGCTTTATCATAACCAGTTTTAGGTGTTGCATGAAATTCTAAGAGATATTCAGCTAAAGCATCCTGCTCACCACCTGTACTACTAAAACTATTATTCTGACCAGGGTCATTGGAGAAAATACCATCTGGGTAATCTACTTCTTCTCCATAACCTTTGCCTTCATAAAGATTATAACGATCTGGAGAACTGAGTTCTGTAAAAGGAAAACCATCCCCGCCATTGGCCAGGAAGTTTAAGGTAACTAAACGGAAAGTCCGCATAGCATCCCCTTGAACAGCGCCGTCAGCAACAACAGTATCTTTTACTGTGCCATCTTCATTTAGTACATCCAGGCTGATAATACGGTTGCCAGCATCTTTAGAAGCATCAAAGGCTAGTTTCATTCCTGCAATTTGAGGGAATCGTCCAGGTGTTGCTCCTTCTGCAGTTTGAGCAATAGCATGTTCTAAAATGTTTTTTAATTCTTCTGCAGTAGCAGTTAAGGTAACCAGACCATTGTCAAAACGTAAAGTTGCTCTTAAGTGGCCTTCTGTTATAGCGCCTTCCCCAGTTCCAGCTTCTTCATTGGGTGCTGGTGGATTGAGAACTGCTTCACTGTAATCTACTGATCCAGGAGGGACAACTGCAGAACCAATTTCAGTTCGAATTCCGCCGCCATTTTTGATGGAAACATCAACTTTAGTTTCAGAAAGTAAATTAGCATACCAGAGATTGGCATCAGCAGTTAAATTTCCTAAATTGGTTTCCTGAGTTCTAACCTGGCTTCTCCGTCCATCTAAATATACATTTGTATAACCTACAACATTACCATATTGAGCGGTAATAACAGATTTAATAGTATCACGCAGAGCAACAACATCACTATTTGGTGTGCCGCCTAATTTTTTAATATTTTCATCTGTACTTGCCCAGGAACCATTTAATGATTCATCTAAAGTATCAGTAGCGATCACACCATCTGCATCAAAACCTACAACTAGCCGGCCTAAATACTTATAGTCCCCATCAACATTGACCACCAGGATTGGTTTGCCATCAGCATCTGCTGTGCTATAGGGATAAGCTTCATCAAATTTACTATCTCCAGGATAGAGCTTGTCATTTTTATCACCCATTCTAGTATTAGATCCGCCAGCAACAATAATATCAACGTCATTCAACAATCTTGCTAATTCTTTTTCTACTGAAATTTGCTGCATATGAGCTAATATAATAATTTTATTTACACCTTTGGCTACTAAAGCATCAACTTCCGGTTGTATAATTGCTGCTAAATCCGCAATACTGTAATTTGAGGCTGAAGGATTGATAGTCATCCCACCGGTATTGGTAATATTAACCATTGTTGGGGTTACAGCACCAACTAAGCCAACCATTTCACCATTAACATTAGCAACAGCTGATTTAGCCAGCTTGCCTTTTAAGGCTTCAGTATCCATTCCATCATCACCAATCATTTCTGCAGTGTCTCTATCAGTTGAAAAATCAACATTTGCTGCTAAATAGGGAAATAAAGAGCCAGGAAATACTGCATCGCCTTTTTTTTCACTGCTTAATGCATCAACAAACTCTCCCGGGCCTGCATCCAGCTCATGATTACCTAAAGCACATGCCGTAACTCCCATATAATTAGCAAAAGCTATATCAGCGTGGCCAGGTTCATTACTACCGGTTAATTTTCTGACACTTGATTGTTCAGCTGCGTAAAAACGGGGACCTGTAATAATAATGTCTCCGCTAGAAACTAAAAGTGTGTTTTTGCCATACATCTCATCTTTTTTAAATGCATCTACTATTGCAGAAAATTTATCAACTGATGTCAATGCAATTTCTTCATTGCCATCCACGTCTGCATAGTGTAATAACTGCAGGGTAAAAGCCACAGGGCCAGCTTGATAATCGCTTTTTACCACTTCAGGTTGTGATTTACATGCTGCCATAAGAAAAAGCAGGGTAAATACACTGAAAAGTATAGTACTTTTTACTTTCATCTCTACCTCCTTTATTGTGAAAACATGATATTATAAGTTCCAAACTCTGTCAACAAAAACCAGCAGATAAAAAATGGATTTTTTTTTAAATTAATAGGTTTTATTTCACTGCCAAATTTTTTTATTAATAAAATTTGAAAAAAAATTGACAAATTACAATATATATATTATCATATGAACAATGGTTCATATGATAATATATATATTGAGAGGTTTAAATGAGAGAACAAATAGATTTATGTGATTGCGATATTATACATGAAGAAATCGTAGAAAAAGTACTAAAAAATATGCCTGAAGATGAGAATCTCTATGATCTTGCTGAACTATTTAAAGTTTTTGGGGATTCTACGAGAGTAAAAATTTTATCAGCTCTATTTATATCTGAGGTTTGTGTATGTGATTTAGCTAATGTACTAAATATGAAACAATCTGCTATTTCTCATCAATTAAGAATTTTAAGACAATCAAAGCTGGTTAAATCAAGAAGAGAGGGAAAAGTTGTTTTTTACTCACTATGTGATGAGCATGTACTTAATATTTTTAGAGAAGGTTTAAAACACATAAATGAATAATTGTCTATTCCATTACCTGCTTTTTTATAACCGATATTGCAGCTATTCAGTAATATTTTGAAAGGATTTTAAGATATGGAAAAAAACTATACTATTAAAAATCTGGATTGTGCCCATTGTGCCAATAAGGTTGAAAAACATATTCAAAAGCTGCCTTATGTAAACGGAGCTGTATTAAATTTTGCTACTTCAACATTAAAAATTCATACTGAAAATATTGAAGGGGTGAAAAAAGAGATCCAAAAGATTGAACCTGGATTGGAATTAAGCCTGCAAAAGGATCACTCAGAAAAAGAACCGATAAAACAATCTATGTTTTATTTTATTCTATTATTTGGAATATTTTTTACCAGTATAGTCTTTGAAAATTTTTTAAAAAGAAATTTATCCGGAATACCCTATTATTTTATCTTTTTATCTATCTATTTATTTGCTGGTTTTATTGTTATTAAAAATGCTGTATTAAGTATTTTAAAAGGCCAGGTTTTTAATGAACACTTTCTTATGACCATTGCAACTTTAGGCGCGATAGCTATCCAGGCATTACCAGAAGCCGCAGGAGTTATGTTATTTTATAAATTAGGTGTTTTTTTTGAAGATCTAGCAGTAAAAAAATCAAGAAAATCCATTAAAAGCTTGCTTGCCCTCAAACCTGATTATGTCAATATCAAGCAAGGTGATACTATTTTAAAAACCAATCCTGAAGAAGCAAAAATTGGTGACATCATCATCGTTAAGCCAGGTGAGCGGGTTCCCCTGGATGGGAAAGTTTTAAATGGTCAGTCATTAGTTGATACCTCAGCCTTAACAGGAGAATCCGTTCCGAGAAATTTTAAAAAAGATGATGAGATTTTGTCCGGTATGATTGTAACAACCAGTACTTTGACCATTGCAGTAACCAAATTATTCAGCGAATCTTCTATATCAAGGATACTCAGTCTGGTTGAGAATGCCATATCAAAGAAAGCAAAAATGGAAAAATTTATCACTACTTTTGCCAGGTATTATACTCCGTTTATTGTTTTATTAGCTATTGGTATTTCAGTTATTCCCCCGTTTGTCTTGAATATCGGAGGTTTTAATCAATGGTTTTATCGAGCACTTGTCATACTTGTCATTAGTTGTCCCTGTGCTTTAGTCATCAGTATTCCTCTGGGTTACTTTGGCGGATTAGGTGCAGCATCAAACAGGGGCATATTGATTAAAGGGTCAAATTTTATTGATGTTTTAAATAACCTGCATACAGTAGTTTTTGATAAAACCGGAACTCTGACAAAAGGTATATTTAGTGTTACAAAGATAGTATCCAGGAATGGTTTTTCAGAAGATGAACTCCTAAAATATGCAGCCTATGCAGAAGCTCATTCAAACCATCCTATTGCCATATCCATTAAAGATAAACATCATACTAAGATCGATGAATCGGCTATTAAAAATTACAAAGAAATAACCGGGTATGGTGTAATAGTAGACTATAATAATAAAGAGATATTATTAGGAAATGATAAATTGCTCCATAAAGAAAACATTGAACACACAGATTGTGAATTGGATGAAACAGTCGTATATCTTGCCATTGACAAGAAATATGCCGGCTACATAATTATTAGTGATGATTTAAAAGAAGATGCAGAACAGGCAATTGGTGATTTAAAAAATATGGGAATAAAAAGCCACATGTTAACTGGTGATAATTTTAAAATAGCCAAAACTATTGCTGGAAAATTAAACATATCAGAATTTCATGCAGAACTTTTACCTGATGAGAAATTACAGGAACTGGAAAAAATAATGGATACTCAAAGTGGAAAAGTAGCTTTTATTGGTGACGGAATTAATGATGCCCCGGTTATTGCCCGATCAGATGTTGGTTTTGCCATGGGTGCTTTAGGGACAGATGCTGCTATTGAAACAGCTGATGTGGTTTTAATGAATGATAATCCCTTAAAGATCGTAGAAGCAATAAAGATTAGTAAAAAAACTCGGTCTATCATTGTTCAGAATATCTATATTGCACTATTAATAAAAATAATATTTATTGCCCTGGGAACAACAGGAATTGCTGGTATGTGGGAAGCGGTATTTGGTGATGTTGGAGTAACATTATTGGCAATATTTAATTCACTAAGATTAACTAGAAAGGCGAATCGGTAAGACCTTGATCAGCCTGCTTTTTTAAAAAACCCGCAGTCAGGTGACTACATATTAAACAATCCAAATTATAGCGGTGCATTGTTGGTGAAGTACAAGAAAGTCTGCTATACACATGCTTGTAAAGCCCTATCCAGGCTTTACAGCAGAGCATATCTGAAGTAGGGGAAATTGAGATCGAACTGAAATGTTGCTAAAACCTGCATCTTGCAAGTATGTTTCCATGGTATGATTTGAATAGATTTTGAGCTTGAACAAAAAACCGAAGGTTAACTTTCCTAATAATGAGTTTCTCATGGTAACCATGGAAAATTTGCCTCCTGGTTTGAGTACTCTATTGATTTCTGAAAGAACTTTTTGCGGTTTTTCCACAAAGAAAAACATGTTAGCGCTGGCTGCTTTGGTAAAAGTATTATCATCCCAGGGAAGCGCCTCTGCATTTCCTTGAAGAATTTCAGCTTTTCCGGATTCAATAAAACTGATATTGTTTTTTCTTGATAACTCAACCATATCTGCGCTATGATCCAAAGCACACCCTTTTTTGACTTTTTTCAGGGCCATATTGAGTAGAACACCACCCCCGCAGCCAATTTCTACATATTCATCCTTTTCCCTGAAATCCAGATCCTTTAAAATTATGGCAAAGCTTTTAAAGTGGGGCTTGGGATCATTATAGCTTTTTATTGCTTTTGTACCAGAAGGTTTTCTGGCCATTTCATCAATGAATTTTTGATGCTTTTCAAATAATTTCATAAGTTATCCTCCAGTTAAATGGAATTCTTTCCCAATTTATGCATTGTTGATTGAACTCACCCCTTATTCTTTGAATAAGTAGCAATAAATGAATCTTATTGTTAGGTTAGTCTAATAATAATTTTTTATTTTGTCAATCTCTAAATTTTGACAAACAAGGATTGAATTGATAGAATTGAAAAAGAGTTCAGTTCAAATTCCAATACTTCAGGAATTTCATAGTCTCTGTCCTTCTTGCCATTAAAACCGGCTTTTTTTATTATCAGAACATTTATCAAAGGAATTAATACTGAGGTTACCTCACAGGCAGTTTGTTTTACAATTCCTAAGTTATTAAGACCATACTTTAAGTATAATAGAAGGCGGCTCTGTATTTCTTATTGGTTTTTGTTGACAGTGATTATAATTTTTTCTATCATTAGCAGAAACACTGTTCGGGTTATGCGTTGAAGCGGATTTTTTTGCTGAAATGCACGGCGAGCGCATTCCCCGTCTTGCTGTAGTGAGCTTCAAAGGTTAAAGACATGAAACCCAAAATACTGATTGCTTTAGGAAGCCCAAGAAAAAAGGGCAATAGCGCAGTTCTTGCTGCTGAGATTGCACGTGGTGCGCAGGAGAGTGGTGCTGAGATTGAGACTGTTTATCTCAATGGATTGAACCTCAAACCTTGTCAGGGTTGCGAACAATGCCAAAAGGACGCCTGTAATGGATGCGCAATTGACGATGATATGACGTTTTTATACTCGAAATTACAGAAAGCAGATGCACTTGTAGTGGCGAGTCCGATATACTGGTTCAATATATCAGCACAGACTAAAATCTTCATTGATCGGCTTTATGCAGTTGGTGTGGGAGAGAAAAATATTTTTAAAGGAAAAAGTATGGCTCTTGTTCTGACTTTC
>JAKSBL010000508.1 GCA_022361115.1 Spirochaetota bacterium
AAAATATAAAAATTATAGGAGTAATTTTAATTAGTTGAAAAACTATCTTAGATTTATTGTGATTTTTGTTTGAATAAGATAGAAATCATTAAGCACCAGGAGACAACACTCCAAATAAAAGTCACACAGCCTAATCTCTTCCTTGATGATGATATTCTTTGATTGACACATAAGGAGTAATGATAAGATATTATGATAAGAAAAATAGTGTGATAGTAACAGAGAACACAAATATTACTTTTAATACATTATGCCTGTGTTCTCTGTAAACTTATCTTAAATAAATAAAACTATACTATTTATCGTTTAAAGCGGCAATTCCAGGTAATACTTTTCCCTCAATGTATTCCAGACTTGCACCGCCACCAGTTGAAACATGGCTCATTTTTTCAGCCAGATTAAATTTATTAACAGCAGCTACACTATCACCACCACCAATGATACTGATAGTGTCGAGATCTGCAATCATTTTAGCAATTTCTTCTGTACCTCCAGCAAAAGCATCAAATTCAAAAACACCGAGTGGTCCATTCCATAAAATAGTTTTAGCATCTTTTAAAATATTGCGATAAAGCCCCAGACTCTTTTCACCTACATCTAAACCCATTAAATCAGCAGGAACTTCCTGGCTATCTATTTTCTCTGGTGTAGCACCGGCATCAAATTCTTTAGCACCTATATGATCAACAGGTAAAACAATTTCAATGTTTTTTGCCTTTGCCTTTTCTAAGACATCTTTTGCAGTATCCAGATAGTCATCTTCGATGAGAGACTTGCCAACTTCTTTCCCCATAGCTTTGAGAAAAGTAAAAGCCATTCCACCACCAATGATCAATTGATTGACTTTGCCTAACAGGTTTTCTAAAACTGTAATTTTAGAACTAACCTTTGCTCCTCCAACAATTGCGACAAAAGGTTTAGCAGGATTGTTTAAGGCTTTATCAAAAAATTCAATTTCTTTTTCAATCAAAAAGCCTGAGACAGCAGCATTAGAGAATCTTGCAATAGTTGCTGTTGAAGCTTGTTCTCGATGAGCAGTACCAAAAGCATCATTCACATAAATATCTGCTAGTTCAGCTAATTGTTTAGCAAAAGGCTCTCGTTCAGCTGCATCTTTTGAGGTTTCTGCTTTATGAAACCGTACATTTTCTAAAAGCAAAACTTCACCAGCTTTTAAATCCTTAGCCATTTGTTGAACTGTACCCCCAATACAATCAGGAGCAGTATGTATAGACTTACCTAACAGTTCTTCAATTTTTCTGGCAACGGGTTGTAAGCTATACTCCGGATTCACTTCCCCTTTTGGGCGGCCTAAGTGACTCATTAGAATAAGAGAAGTACCAGGCTGTTCTAATATATATTTAATAGTTGGCAGAGCAGCACGGATACGGGTATCATCAGTAATCACACCTGATTTTAATGGTACATTAAAATCAGCCCGCATAATAACTCTTTTGTCTTTTAAATCAACATCTTTAACGGTTTTTTTCATGAGATCCTCCATATTTTAGGATGAATGTTTTATTTAGATCTTAATAAACGAACTCTATTTTTAAATTAAAATCAATTGATTCTTGTATATTATAGCATGGTAAAAAAAGGAACGCTTTTTCTGTTTAAAGCGTTCCCCATTAAATTATGTTTTATTATTTCTTCATGGCTAGAACAGCTAGTTCTACAACACGATAGGAATATCCCCATTCGTTGTCATACCAGGAAAAAATTTTAACAGTTTTTCCGCTAACCATTGTTGATAAAGCATCAAAAATTGAAGAAGCAGGATTATGAATGATATCAACAGAAACGATTGGATCTTCTGTATACTCTAAAATACCTTTCATTGGGCCTTCAGCAGCTTTTTTCATAGCAGCATTTACTTCTTCTACAGTTGCATCTTTTTTAAGAGTCGCAACAAGATCAACTACAGATCCAGTTGGAGTCGGAACTCTTACTGCACAACCATCTAACTTACCATTTAACTCAGGTAATACTTTACCAACAGCACGAGCTGCACCAGTAGTAGTTGGGATCATAGATAAAGCACAGGATCGTGCTCTTCTTAAATCAGAATGAGGACCATCTAGAATAATCTGGTCGTTAGTATAAGAGTGAATAGTTGTCATAAATCCGGTTTCGATACCAAAAGTATCATTTAAGACTTTAGCAACAGGAGCTAAACAATTTGTAGTACAGGATGCATTAGAAATACAAATATCTTCAGCTTTTAAAGCGTCTTCATTAACACCCAGTACAATCATGTTATCTATTTTGTCTTTACTTGGAACAGTTAAGATAACTTTTTTACAAGGGTATTTTTCATTTTTTAAATGATCGCCATATCCACCTTTTGGGCTTTCTTTAGAACGAAATACACCGGTTGATTCAATCACAATATCAGGATTTGCGCCCCATGGAATTTGTGCTGGTGTTCGTTCGGAACAAACTTTGTACTTTCTACCATTTACTATGATATTTTCATCATCGTACTCAATAGTACCTTTAAATTGACCTTGAGTAGAATCATATTTTAATAAATGAGCCAGTGTTTTGTTGTCGGTTAAATCATTTATAGCCACTACCTCAACTTCAGGGTTTTCCAATGCAATTTTAAATACATTTCTCCCGATTCTACCAAATCCATTAATAGCGATTTTAACTGCCATTGATTTCTCCTCACATAATAATTTTGGTACAATAATAATCAAACAATAAAGGAATGTCAAATATTTTTATTGCTTTATTTGCCATTTTTCGTTAAAGATTACAGAAATTTTTAAATATCTTTACTCCCTCGTAATCCACTCTTCATTGCCGTATATCTTTTTCATACAATCTGGACAAAGACTATGACTCATTAAAAGATCCGTATGTTCCGTAAAAAAAGACTCAATTTCATCCCAATAACCCTGGTCGTTACGTATTTTTTTACAACTGGAACAAATTGGAATCAGGCCTCGTAGTATTTTCATCTCAATATGTGTTTTAATTCTGACCAATAATTCAACTGTATTAAAAGGCTTTGTTACATAATCAATTGCCCCTGCTTCAAAGCCTTTGACTATATCCTCTGTTTCATTCCGGGAAGTAATAAAAATAATTGGAATATGACGCGTTGCAATATCATCTTTTATTCTTCGACAGACCTCAAAACCATCCATATCCGGCATTGTGACATCCAATAAAACTAGATCCGGTTCTTTTTTTTCCACATTATCCAGTGCCTGCCTGCCATTTTTAGCAACAGCAACTTCATAATTATTCTCAGACAATATTCTCCCAATCATTTGTAAATTTTCAAAATTGTCGTCTACCACTAAAACTCGGCGTTTCTGATCATTACTCATTGGTACCTCAATAAGGCTCTTACAGAATCAATAATTACTTTTATAGAGAAGCAAATACTTCACTTATATAAAAATAAGCCAAAAATCAATTTAAATCAATATTTAATGAAAATAACCGGGACATTTTCGCTTAAATTACCACTGATTTATTCTCTATCGCCTTTGACTTAATTATTGGTTTAACCTATAATTATAATGTAAGATGAATTAAAGTTATTAATCATGATATGTTAAAAATATTAAATATTAAAAAATCCATTGCAGCTACATTATTAGTCATTGTTTTTTCTGCTTATTTTCTTATTGCTGTTATTATTACAGCCCTTCATATCTATGTAGAGTATAAGGCTGCTAAAAAAGACATTGAAGAGGATCTAGGTGGAATATTTAAAACCATGGAACAGGGATTATCCAATGCAATGTGGGAAATGAATGATTCTCAATTATCCTCACTGGTTAATGGCATGATTAATTTACCTGATGTAATTGGAGTTCTGATTGAAGATGAAAAGGGAGACAGAAAAATTAGTGCTGGAATTATATTAAACAAAAATGCTACTCCCTTTGATGTGGAAAAAGATACCCCTTTACCCAAATCAAGAAAATTTTATTTTTCCCATTTTTCACCTCTTAATCATATAAAATATGATAAAGAAGTCCATGTCGGAGGTGTCACAATCTTTTCCGATAGTGATGCTATTTTTGCTAGAATCAAAACTGGTATCTATTTATTAATTGTTGATACAATTTTGAAAATTCTTACCCTGGGTTTAATTATTATTATTGTTGTTCATTTTTTCTTAACTATCCCCTTATCAAAATTTACCAACTTTATTAATGACCTAAATTTTAGCCAATTGAAAAACCTTCATCTCAATATACAAACAAAAGGAAATAATGAATTAAAGGTTTTGGAAAGTGCTTTTAATAATATGATCACTAACTTGAGTAATGCTTTAAATAAACAAAAAGAAGCAGAGAACTCTCTCCGGAAATCTGAAAAAAAATATCGAGATATTTTTGAAAATGCCATAGAAGGCTTATATCAGTCCACTCCTAGCGGCAAATTTATTAATGTAAACCATGCTATGGCAAACTTTTTTGGGCTATCTACACCAGAAGAACTCTTACAATCCAGTAAAAATTCAACAAAACTTTATTATAAGAATCCAGGTGAACGCGACCGTTTTCAAAGGGAAGTAAAAGAAAAAAAATCAATTCGAAATTTTATTGTAGAATACCTAAGGCCTGATGGGACATCTTTCTGGGCATCAGAATCTGCCAGAGGAGTATATGATGAACAAGGCAACCTTCAATATTATGAAGGCTCTATGATAGATATTACCCAAAAAAAAGAAAAAGAAGATGCCGAAAGAGCCAGAGAAGCTGCAGAAATAGCATCAAAAACTAAGAGTGCATTTTTAGCAAATATGAGTCATGAAATCCGGACTCCAATGAATGCAATCATTGGACTAACTGACCTCTGTCTCTTAACTGATTTAGATCCCCAGCAAAATGATTATCTTACTAAAATTGCAGCTTCAGCAAAATCATTATTGGGAATAATCAATGATATCCTGGATATATCTAAGATTGAAGCAGGTAAATTAACCATTGAAAATATCCCTTTTAACCTGGAAGAGATATTACATAATATTTCTAACGTCATCAGCTACCGTGCCAGTAGTAAAGGCATAGAGTTTATTATTTATATTGATCCTGATGTACCTTTTTACTTAGTAGGAGATCCCCTCCGGCTAACTCAAATTTTATTAAATCTAGGCAATAATTCGGTAAAATTTACAGAATATGGACAAATTCTTATTAAAGTTGAAGTAGAGAAAGGCGATCTCACAGACCATCAAATCACTTTGAAATTCTCTATAAATGATAGTGGTATTGGAATGACAGAAGAGCAAGAGGAATCAGTTTTTGATTCCTTTCAACAAGCAGATACTTCAACTACCCGTAAATATGGAGGAACCGGTCTGGGCCTTTCTATTTGTAAAAATTTGGTAGAATTAATGGGCGGAAAGATCTGGGTAAAAAGTGAACTTCAAGTCGGTACCAATTTTTATTTTACTATTCCCTTAGGAATTAATACAGATATAGAACAAACAGATCAAGTGATTCCTGAAGAATTATATCATCTCAAGGTATTAATTGTTTCTGAAAATCTCATTTTAGGTGAAACAATGAAAGAGATATGTGACTCTCTGACTTTTATAGCGACTTTAGCTGAAACAGAAAAACAGACAATCTCTCTAGTTGAAAAAAACCAGTATAATCTTATTATACTCAATGATTCTTTTATTAAAGCAAACTTTCAATTTCTAATGAAAATAAAAGAAAAAAACCAATACAACAGTAAAATCATTGTATTAGGTTCACCTACTTTGAATCAGGATTTAAAGAAGAAAGCCTTGACAATTGGAGTTCATAACTTTTTGGATAAACCTGCTACAGGATCAAGCTTATATAATGTTGTTCTGGAATGTTTAGAAATTACCATCACTGAATATTCTCAACAACCAACTATCAATATTACCAAACATGATCACCCAATTTCCGACACGATAAGGGGAGCAAATATTCTAATTATTGAAGATAATGAAATAAATCAGCAAATTATCAAAGAAATACTGGAAAGAGAAAAATTTTATACCACCTTAGCCAATAATGGTCAAGAAGGTATCTTAAAAATTGAAGAAGCCCAATACGATCTGGTTTTTATGGATATACAAATGCCTGGGATGGATGGATATGAAACTACAAAAATTATCCGAAAAACTTTTTCCCAGAAGGATCTTCCCATTGTGGCAATGACAGCCCATGCCATGGACTCTGATAGAGAGAAAAGCTTATTAGTAGGAATGAATGATTTTATCAGCAAACCAATCATTCTTGACCAGCTGTATGAAGTTCTCAATAAATATATTGAGCCCAAATCCAGGCCAATACCAACTTTTACTAAAAATGAGGCTCCTACAGACCTATTGCCGGATACATTTCCTGGTTTTGAGCTAAAAAAGGCTCTCTTTAATTTAAATAACCATGAGTTCATTCTCATCAATACAATGAAGTTATTTTTAAAAAACAATAAAAATTTCTTTATTGACTTATTAATGAATATTGATAAAAAAGACTGGAACCTAGTGAATCGCAATTTTCATTCTTTAAAAGGATTAACAGCAACGATTGGTGCTGAGTCTTTATCCAAATTATGTTATGATTTGGAAAAAAAGACCTCTCCTCAGGCAATGAAAAACAGTCCTTTTACAAAAGAAGAACCTTTACTGAGCCAATTTCAAGAACAATTAGCAGAAGTTCTGGCTTCAATAAACTCTATATCACATCTATTTCATTTGCCAGATCAGGAAGAAAATAAAGATTATCCTATTTATTCAGAACTTTCTGATCAAATTGACAATCTATTAAAACACTTGGCTGAAGGGAATTTTTCTGCAATTGAAATGATCAAATCGTTAAAGCAATATGACCAGGCAAAGTCTTTTACCAAGGAATTAGAAAAAATTGAAAACTTAGCTGCTCAATTTGATTTTGAGGAGGCTTTAGTTCAACTTTCGAAAATTGCTAATCAACTCCTAATTACCAAGGATTCAACTAAATGATTATTGATTGATACTCCTGGTTGTAACCACATCTACTTTTGTTCCTTGAAAATCTTTGATAATGATTTGATTTCTTTTAATTGGAATTTTTAAGTTTAATTGATATATTTCCTTTATCAGCTCATTTATTAAATCTTTAGGGATAGCAGCAGTCGTCTTTACAGGAACTCGGGGTAAAATAACGGATTCAGAAGCACAAGTTGCAGTCACGACTCGTTTAGGGGCAAAATACTCCTCTTGAGCATAAACTTCTCCTCTTTTGCATTTATTTCCTTCAACAATTAATTGATCTTTTCCTTTTACTGTCAGTGTTAAATGACAACCAATTGGGCAGGCAATACATATATATTCTTTTTTATCCATAAAATCCTCTTTTTTTAAATGCTATTTTAAACTAATGAAACTTCCAATACAGGATCTTCAAGATGTTGATATTGTTTTAATAAATCATTTTTTAATGTAAAACTAATCATTTCAGAGGGCTGAACATGAGCCTGTCTTTTCTTAAAAATGACATGATTATTCAGCTTAACCACTAACTCAGCACTATTTTTAACAATCATACTACGCAGATAAAACTGATTATGGTCACGGAAATTAAATTTTTGTGGTACCACATATCTGATATTAGAACCAACTTTTACCTTATACTGATGACCTGGAAAATTTTGTTGTAAATAATAAACTCCATAACGACCTGCCTTGCGGGACTCTTCAGTTACATAATCAACCAGATCATGAACATGAAGAACATTACCGCATGCAAAAATTCCTGATACATCAGTCATCATAGTAGAATCCACTACTGGCCCATTATTCATTGGATTAATGGAAATACCCACCTCTTTGGATAGCTCATTTTCCGGTACTAATCCTACTGATAAAAGCAAGGTATCACATTTTATTTCAAATGATTTTGAATAATCATAAATCCCTTCAATCATGGGAGTCACCTGTACTTTCTCAATTCGATCCTTGCCGGAAATTTCAGTGACAACATGGGAGAGGTAGAGAGGAATATCAAAGTCATTTAAACATTGTACAATATTACGAGTCAGGCCAGAAGGATATGGCTGGATCTCAATCACAGCATGAACTTTACAACCGGCCCAGGTCATTCGACGAGCCATTATTAAACCAATATCTCCGGAACCAATAATCACAACATCTTTACCTGGTAAGTAACCATCAATATTAACCAACCTTTGAGCTAGTCCAGCAGTGAATACCCCAGCCGGCCGGGTTCCTGGAATACCAATATTCCCCCGATTTCTTTCCCGGCACCCCATAGCCAGGATAATAACCCGAGCTTTTAAGACAAAAACTCCATACTGAGCAGAGTAACAATAAATTTCTTTTTCCAATCCCTGGGTATTTCCTACATAAGATTCTGCTTTGATATCCATAACAGTGGTCTCCAAATAGACCTTTATATCGGTTTGATCCACCATATCACTAAAACGCTCTGCATATTCTGGTCCTGTAAGTTCTTCTTTGAACTCATGAAGACCAAATCCATTATGAATACATTGCAGTAATATTCCACCTAGGCATTCTTCCCGTTCCACAATTGCGACTTTATAGTTATTGTTTTTAATTTCTAAAGCTGCAGCCATTCCAGCGGCACCGCCTCCAATGACTACTGCATCAAAGTGATATTCATTCATAAATTTTTCCTGATTTATAGTTTTTCTTTTAATAAA
>JAKSBL010000078.1 GCA_022361115.1 Spirochaetota bacterium
AATATAGTATGATTGATTGGGAGTAAAAAATAAATGATGTAGCAGTCTGCTTTTCCAATAGATTTTAAATGATTTACAGCGGAAAAAATCGTTTTTAATCACTATTAAAAATAAAATTCCGGGATTCTATTGATTATTTTTATTATAAAACCGCTGCGCTTTTGCCCGGTTACCACAAGTTTCCATACTGCACCATTTACGACTATTATTTCTGCTAATATCCAAAAACAACCAGCCACAGTCTGACATGGGGCATTTCTTTAACCGTTTCAAATCCAAGTCCATTAATAATTCTGCTGCCCCTTTAAGCAGAGGGTATTGAACAAATTGGAGTGGATTTTTTCCTGCTTTAAATCCCCATTTAAATTGATGATTTTTTTTTATTAACTTATAATGATAAAGAGCAGTTTTAAGACGCTTGTTAAAGATGAACCAGCTGTAGTCATCAATCTCTTTGTTTTCAGCTAATGAATTAAAAATTTCATATAAAATATTACGTAGACGAATAACACTCTTATAACACTTTTCTGCTTTTTCCTGATTTTTAATTGCCCTTTGATAGAGTTTTTTTATGTGATAACTGGATAGTAATTTAACCTTTCTGCACCAGGCAAGTACATCTAAAAAATCAAATAATTGTTCCTTAAATTCATCACTATCCCTGCCTTCAACAGTGTTAATAAAGTCAAGGACATAATGTCCCCCTTCTAATTTTATTTTTTTAAATCGATTAATCTTTTTCTTAAATTTTTGCTGCATAAAACTAACCACCATAAATGACTTGACTGGTTATAAATTTGTTGTATAATAAAAATATAACCAGTATAAATAATAACACTGGTTATACTAACTGTCAAGAGTATCTGCACTTAAAGGAGGTTATCAATGAAATCTATCCAGCAGCAGTTAGAGAAAAAAGGTTATCAGGTGAGTATGTTTGAGTGGCAGCATGTAAAGGATTTAAGAAAAGAAATTAAGGCACTATATGAAAAAAATAAAATATCATCCGGTGTTTTTCAGAATTATTTAGAAAAATTTTATCAGCAAGACCAGTTTGACTGGAAACCACGATCCATTTTAATTGTTTCTTATCCCCATTTTCCAACCAGTTTTATTTTCAACTGGCAAGGGATACAGATTAAAGCCATTGTTCCGCCTGCATATTTACATGTTGCAGAGGGAGATAAAAAAGTTAAACACATGATTAATCAGACAATACAGGCTTACTCGAATTCAAACACAGAATATCGAGCTGAAATTTATAATAAAATCCCTGAGAAATTAGCTGCTGTTCGTAGTGGATTAGCTAAGTATGGAAAAAATAATATTACCTATGTGCCGAATTATGGCAGTTATCATCGACTGGTTGCTTTTGTAACCAACTTACCTTGTGAGCAAGACAATTGGCAGGCAAGAGAAATGATGGATAATTGTAAGAACTGCAGGATTTGTCAAAAAAAATGCCCCACGTCTGCTATTGAAAGAGATAATTTTTTAATTAACCATGAACATTGTCTCACTTTTCATAATGAAGAAGACAGTAAAGTAAAATTTCCTGAATGGATAAAATCTAACAGCCACAATTGTCTGATCGGATGTCTGGTTTGTCAACAATTTTGTCCATTAAATCAGAAAGTAAAAAATCAAGTCATTGTCGGAGTAGAATTTAAGGAAAATGAAACAGCAGAACTGTTGCAAGGGAATAAAATTACCGATTTTTCAAAAAAACTCGCGGAGAAACTAAATAAAGCAGATCTGTTCGACTTATTAAGTTGTTTACCCCGGAATTTAAAGGTATTATTGGAGAAAGCAGAAAGAGAGGATTCTTACTAGATCATTGGTTGACTATTTGAATAGCCTGAGGATTACCTTTTTTTAATTCTTTTCTTAAAGCATGTTTGATGATCCATTTGGTATTGAGATTATTTGTTGCACTCCACTTCATTGCAATATCCATCCCGACTTGATAGTTATCTTTTAAAATATCATTGATACAATTAGCCACTGATTTTTGAACAAATTTTGATGAATCCTCTTTTAGATTTTCTAAAATTGGCAAAACAGTCTGGGGTTTTTCTATAAATTGATCCAGTTTTTTTGCCCAGGGCAGACGGGGCCGAACCCCTTCACTGGCTAACCGGCGAACATGAAAACTGGAATCTGTTGACCAGTCCAGCATTTTTGCCAGCATTTTTTCAGGATATTGTTCTA
This sequence comes from Spirochaetota bacterium, assembly GCA_022361115.1. GTDB lineage: Bacteria > Spirochaetota > GWE2-31-10 > GWE2-31-10 > GWE2-31-10 > JAKSBL01. Next base: position 2,212 of record JAKSBL010000078.1, read on the forward strand.
AAAAGGGACGAACTGTGTATTCACCAGTATGGCGTTTGGTTATTTCATAAATTGCCTGCACAGATTCATCATAATAAGGCAAACCATATTTTTCTACAAAAAAAGCCACTGGCATGAGCCAATAGCCTTGAGTAAACATACCTTTTTCACTCTCATTTTCTGGGCCTAAAATATTTAATAATAAACCTAAAGCAGCTGGATAGTGACTGGGCAGGTATTGATAAAGAAAGTCAGTAAAAACATTGACTCGAGCTTTTAATTCCAAGTCTTCGATCTGAGCGGTTACATTTTTAATAAAATCCTGATCAGCAAAATTTGAATCCTGTTGTTTAATTTTTTTGGCTAATAATAAAGCTAAATCATTATCAAAATAAAATTTCAGTTTTTTAAATTCTGCCATCATCTAATCACTTATAAAATATGCTATTCTTAGAATATACTAAAAATTATGAAAAAATAAAAATAAAATGTCAATATTATTGAAAATTGGGTTTTATGTTTATTTAAACAGGAAAAAAATATTTTAAAAAAAGAGGATGACTGCTCCACAGTAATCCTCTTTTTAAAAAAGTGACAAAACCAGAAGCGAGTTTCTTAATGATATAAGTTCATTAAAACTTTCTCCGGTGTTATGGGTGCATCATAAAAAATATCTTTATCAGGTCTGGCAGCTTGAATAGCATTGATTATGGCAAAATAGGCGCCTATTCCATACATAAAAGGAGGTTCTCCGACTGCTTTTGATTTTAAAACAGCATGAGGGTTATCTGCATCCTCCAGAAACTCGGACTCAAAGATTTCTGGTACAAATTTTAAATCTGGAATTTTATAAGTACTTAAAGCATTACTGAGTAATCTGCCGTTTTCAGCATAGGCCAGTTCTTCCATAGTAAGCCAGCCAATTCCCTGAATACAGGCACCTTCTACCTGGCCTAAATCAACTTTTTCATTGATGCTTTTTCCTACATCATGGCTGATATGGATACTATCCAGCTGATAGGTTCCCCGTAAACAATCCACTGTAACTTCAAAAACCGCAGTGCCAAAGGTATGGTAAGCAAAAGGTTTGCCTTTTTCAATAGTTTTATCAAAGTAGAGATCAGGAACAGCATAGTAAGCTTGTGCAGATAAATTGGTCCTGGAAAAATAGGTATTCCAGATCAGTTTTTCCCAACCTAAATCGGTCTTTTTATCATTAACATAGACATACTCAGCTTTGATTTCAACAGTATCGGCAATTCCTGCACCTGTTTGCTTTTTAGCTGATTTAAGCAGGCGTTCCTTTATTTGTAAACAGGCTAACTGGGCAGCCCTTCCATTCATATCACAGCCGGAGCTAGCTGCTGTTGGGGAAGTATTGGCCACCCGGGAAGTATTGGTCGGTTCAATTCTGACCCGATCAATAGAAACGGAAAAGGTATCTGCAACAATACGGGCAATTTTCATATTGACCCCTTGGCCCATTTCTGTTACACCAGTTGAAACATTGATGCTTCCGTCATTATAAACATGAACCAGTGCACCTGCCTGGTTGAGAAAAATGGTGGTAAAAGAGATGCCGAAAGTAACCGGCATTGCATAGATGCCTTTTTTAAACTGTTTGTTTTTTTGATTAAACTCAGCAGCTTCTTTTAATTTCGTTTCCAGATTTGCCTTTTGGGCAGCAGCTTCATAAGATCTGCGGATGAGACAATTTTCAACATGCATACCATAAGGGAATTCATCACCTTCTTTAAGCAGATTTTTTTGCTGAATAGCTAAGGGGCTGATTCTTAGTTTTTGCGCTGCTTTATTAATTGCCGCTTCTATGACAAACATCCCCTGGGGGCCTCCAAAACCGCGATAGGCAGTGAAAGAGGTGAGGTTAGTGTAACAGGGAGTTGCTGTAGCCTTTACATTGGGGATAAAATAGCTATTGGTACAGTGATAGAGGGTTCTTTCTAAAATGGAAGTCGAAAGATCAGCGCTGTTTCCGCTGTTTTGATAAAAATTAGCTTCATAAGCTAAAATAGTTCCATCTTTTTTTAGTCCCATTTTAAAATCTGAAGAATAGGGGTGGCGTTTGCCTGTCATAAACATATCTTCATGACGGGGCAGGCTTATTTTAACTGGCCTTTTGATTTTGTAACTACCCATAACAGCCAGACAAGCCCAGGTATTGGCTTGTTCTTCTTTTCCCCCAAAGGCTCCACCCATTCTCAGGATCTCAACTTCCACATTGTTCATAGGTAAACCTAATACCCGGGCAGCTATTTTTTGAACGGCTGAAGGGTTTTGGGTAGATGAATAAATTTTAAAATTTTCCCTTTCACCAGGAATGGCTAAAGAAATCTGGGTTTCCAGGTAAAGATGTTCCTGTCCAGCACTATCTGCCCGGCCTTCAACTATGACATCACATTGATCCCAGGCTGCATCGACATCCCCTAAAGCAAAGGTTCGAGGGGGAGCAATAATTTTACCTTTTTCAAAGGCTACCCTTGGATCAACAACCGGTTCCAGTTCTTCATAAACCAGTTCAATGAGGTTACGTGCCTTTCGTCCCTGTAATGGCGTTTCAGCCAGGATAATAGCGATAGGCTGTCCAATGACATGGAGTTCTTCTTCTGCCAGCATGGGTTCATCCATAACAATGGATCCCAGCTGGTTTTCTCCGGGAATATCCTGGTAAGTAATAATATCTATCACACCTTCGGCTTGCAGGGCCTTTTTAATATTCAATTCTTTAATTTTTCCATGAGCGATAGGAGAGGTAAAAATGACTGCATGAGCTGTTTTCTCAGGTTCAGGTAAGTCATCAATAAAGGTGGATTGTCCCCTTACATGGTAATATATATCATCTATTCTTTTACTCATACCAGATCCTCCATTTTAATCATTTGGGGAAAAATATTGATAAAGTGGGCAAAAAAGAGCTGTTTTAAAAGGAGGGCTTTGTATTCTTTTTTTCCTCGTACATCATCAATAGGAGCAATTTCAGTCTGGAGAATGTCTGCAGCAGCTTTAAGGTTTTGACTAGTCACTGCTTTATCTTTTAAAAAATCTGATGTTTTCGCCAGATAGAGTGGGTAAGGCCAGACCCCTCCGCCTGAAACATGGGCCTGGATAATGTTTTTACCATTGATTTTTATCTGCAGGGCTGTATTAGCACTGGCAATATCCAGATATGTTCTTTTTGACACCTTTTCAAAACTAAAATAAGTATTTTTATCAGGAATTTCAAAGCTGATTTCTTTGATTACTTCATCTTTCTGTAAATCAAAAGTTTTATATCCAGAATAAAAGTTCTTTAAGTTAATATTTCTTAAGCCATTTTTTCCATCAATAGTTAGTTCAGCATTCAGGGCTAACAGAAAAATGGAAATATCTCCAATAGGCGAAGCATTTACTAAATTACCAGCAATAGATGCCCGGTTGCGAATGATAGTGGAAGAAATCAAATCGGTATGTTTTTTTAAATCTGGAAAGTATTTTTGTATTATTGCACTCTCTCTGATTTCTGTAACAGTTGTATTTCCTCCCAGGACAATTTTATTATTTTCTTCTTTAATAAATGAAAGATTTTTATCCTGACTAGAAAAAACTACTTTTTCTTCTAATAAATCATCAGCTCTTTGAACAAAAAGATCGGTTCCTCCGCCAATCAAAGTAGTATCCTGCTCTTTGGTCACCTTAGTTGTGCTTAAAGCGTCTAGTTTGGCTGGGATATCATTAAAGTAAGGGGGAAGAATTTCCCATTCAACTAATTGAGATAAGCGGTTATTATTTTTCTGCAAAAGGGGGAGATATTTTTTTGAAAGATGCTTTGCTGCCCGCTTTATTGACATATAACCTGTACAGCGGCAGATATTTCCGTCCATTGCATCCAGGGCGTCTTGATAACTCAGTTCTGGACTGTTGATAAAAAAATTGGTTAAAGACAGGATAAAACCAGGAGTACAAAATCCACATTGACTGGCACCTTCTTTTAAAAACTCATCCTGAATAGGATTTAGACCCTCTGCTTTATTAACTCCCTCAACAGTTACTACATGTTTGCCTTGTATATCACCAATTGGTGTTAAACAACTAGCAATAGAATGGTATTTTATCTCTCCATTTATTTTTTCTCCGACTAAAACAGTGCAGGCTCCGCAGTCCCCTTCTTTACAGACCTCTTTTGTCCCATGAAAATGGGCTTCTTTCCGAATAAAATCGAGAAGGACGGTAGAAGGATGGGCATCTGTTTCGATTTCAGAGTGATTAATTAAAAATTTGATTTTCCCCATGAAATCTCCTTCAAAATAATATTTTTAAGTTCACATCTTGTTAATCAAAACACAAAAAAAAACAAATAGTATTGATGTTCCCTTTTTTTGCTTTTTTCATTTAAATAATGAAAATAATACTGAAAAATATGTTTTTTTGTGTTTTACCCAGATAAAAAACAGGGCTGTATGCTTAGTGAACATTTTTTTATTTAGAGTATATATTAAAGTATAATCATCCAGATCATAAATGTATACTTTTTTTTGTGAAAAATTTAATAAATTTAAAAATTTTCATTGAATATAAAGTGATATGGTTAATTTATATTAAAACAGTACTGAATTATTTTTTATTTAAAAAAATATTTTTTTACAGAATAGTAATAAATCATACCAAATATAGTAAACCAAA
>JAKSBL010000619.1 GCA_022361115.1 Spirochaetota bacterium
ATTGAGGCAGGCAAATCACCTATCACCCCCAATCAGATAACCTTTTTCCGTGTCTTGATTTCTTTTATTATTCTCTTTTTCATTGCCAGTATGGTAGAAGGACATAGTACTTTGGTAAAGGGATTTTTTAAACCAGAATTCCAGATTGCTGCTTTTTTAATGGGTTTTTTTTATTATCTAGAACTGATTGCCTGGTTTCATGCTGTTAAACATATAGATGTGTCACTGGCCAGTTCTATTACAACCCCTACACCTGTTATCACTATGATTCTAGCTGTTGTATTACTAAAAGAAACAATTGTCTGGTATCAAATTGCAGCTATGATTGTAGTGTTTTTCAGTTTATATGGTTTATTATTAGCAGGAAAGGAAAAGCCATGAGTCTGCTACTAAAATTAATACCAGATAGAGCTCCTTATTATCAACAGATATACCAGCAAATTAAAAACCTGATTGAGGATGAAACCCTAAAACCGGGCATGGTTCTGCCTTCTACCAGAGAACTAGCGAACAAACTGGGAGTAAATCGTTCCACAGTCTGTCATGCCTATGATGAATTGCTGGGTATGGGTTATATAGAAAGCAGTCAGGGTTCTTACACAAAAGTCCGGTGGAGAAAAAATGTTATTCAGTCAGAAAACAGAATGTCAAAAAGCATTCTCAACTGGGCAGAACTTTGCAGCCACTCTCAGGAAACCTGGCAGCATGCCAAATTGATGCCATCGCCATTTGCAACAAAGAATCAAGACGGGGTAATAAATATGCTCCCTTTACAAGTAGATCCCCGGTTATTTCCTCTGGATAATTTTCGTCAGTCTTTGAATCAGGTTCTTTTAACAGAGGGGGCAGAACTTTTTCTAAATGGCGACCCTCAGGGGTATCTCCCTTTACGGGAATACCTGGCCAGAAGAATGAAACAGCACAGCATACAAGTAGAGCACAAGAATATACTGATTACCAATGGAGGACAGAATGCTCTGGACCTGGTATTAAAAACACTGATCCAGCCAGGTGACTGCATTGCTGTTGAACAACCAACTTATGCATATCTTATTCCCTTACTCAAACTATATCAGTGTCATGTAATTGAAATACCTTTTACAAGTGAAGGGCTGGATCTTGCTGTGCTGGAAACAAAGGCTCGGGAAAATCAAATCAAATTATTATTCACTATGCCCAATTTTCAGAATCCCACGGGCATCACTACAACCCAGCAACATCGGGAAAAACTATTAAGTATCAGTGAAAAATATCACTTTCCTGTTCTTGAAGATGGTTTTGAAGAAGAAATGAAGTATTTAGGGAAGGTGACTTTGCCTATCAAATCCATGGATGAAAAACAGACAGTACTTTATACCGGTACTTTCTCTAAAGTTCTTTTTCCTGGTTTACGACTAGGCTGGCTGGTAGCTGATGAAGAAATGATTAGCAGAATTTCAGGAATCAGAAAATTCTGTGATATTTCCACCAGCCCTCTCCTTCAAGCTGGGATGTATAGATTTTGTTCTAGCGGCTATTATGACATTCATATTCGTAAAATGCACCGTATTTACCGAAAAAGGCTGAAAACTGCTCTGGAAGCATTAAAAAAATATCTTCCCCAATCACAAATAGATTATACCAGACCTGCTGGAGGTTATTTAATCTGGTTCTCCTTCCCGGAAGGGCAGTTTACCTACCAGCAATTAGAGGATTGTTGCAAAAATCAGCAGATTGAAGTTTCACCAGGCTACCACTACTTCTGGAGCCCACAAAAAAAAATACATTTCCGAGTATCGATCTCCCTGCTAGATCATGGTGAAATCATTGAAGGGATAAAACGTTTATCAGCTGTTATCAAAGAATTATTACGCCTTTAAAAGCATAGTCATTAAAGTTACTTTATTCCCTTATTTAGTTTAGGGAAGTATATTCATAGCAAAGATTTTTTACCTTTTATCCATTCAACCTCAGATTAAATATTTATAAAGATTGATAAATCTGGATCAAGTTACCACATGTATCATCAAATACTGCTTCCATTACTCCCATAGTCTCCGTAGGCGGTTGTATGAATTTTACTCCTAAAGATTTAAGTTTTACAAATTCTTTTTGAATGTCAGAGACTTCAAAAGCAGTAAAAGGGATCTTATCTTTTACTAAAGCTTCCTTTAATTGCTTCATTGCAGGATATTCAGCATTTGGTTCTAACAAAAGCTCTGGTCCATCTTGATCTTCTGGAGAAACAACAGTCAGCCAGCGGGCATCGCCAACAGGGATATCTGTTTTTTTAATAAAACCAAGAATTTTCGTGTAGAATGTTAATGCTTTTTGCTGATCACCAACTGAAACACTAGTTAAAGTAATTTTCATTTGAAACCTCCTGTTAAAAACATGTTACCGCCAATCATTTCTTACTTTTAAAATTATTAATCTTCTATTATAAAATTACAATGATCTAACAATAATGTCAAACTCATTTTTCTCTATTATTTTGTAAATAAAAACAATGAAAAATAAGCTCAAATTAAAAAAGCGGTTTGGAAATGATTATCCGGGATGGATCTTTTGCCAGCACTAAAGCTGGCTAACATAAATTTTTCTAATTGCAGTCAGATGGTCTTTAATAACCTGGTTTTGATAATTGGGGTAAGTCCAGGGCAGATTTTGGTACCCTGAACTTTTTTGATAGATTAAAGTTAAATCTGCATACACCCCTTTATCTAAATAAATCCGATGAGAATAGCCTTTACCAGTTGCTAAGATGAAATTTTCTAATGTTAGTAATCCAGGGTCAATATTGACCTGGCGATTTTGTTCTTTTTGCCAGATAGATTCTAATTGACAGGTAATATTTTTTACCTCAGGTAAGCCATTACGATGGATTAAATTCTTAAAAGAAACAATTTGCAGGATCAGGCCAGTGCCCATTTCTTTCTGATAATAACTGGTTTCAGTAAAAGGGAAGTGAGAACTGACATAATCCAGCTCTCCCCAATGGTTTATCAGTTTGTCTATTACTTCATTCAATAATTGTTCAAAAGGAGTAAAGAAAGCAATCACCAACTTTACTTTTGGTGGTTCTTTTAACCTGCTCACTTATTTTTTTCCTGGTAAAAATAACCTTGATATGTATGTCGACGTTTAAATTCTAAATTGATCGAGTGAATAATATCTTCTTTACTGTTTTTCTTGTGATCTTTCAGGTTTTTTAAGGAACGCCAGTTAGCAAAGCGCATGACTACAATTTCTGGAGACATCTGTTCCAAAATATTACAAACCAGGTCAACATATTCTTCTAAAGAAAATAAATAAAAATCTTCAGGATGATCCTGGTAGTCATTTATCATATCAGTATCAGGAAAAATCTCTAAAATTCGAAACTTGATCCCGTCAATCTGATTTTCACTACAAAGACGGATATAACCGCTTTCCATCATTTTTGTCGTCTCACCAGGTAGACCCAGGATGGTGTGTACCCCTACTTTGAAGTTGGTAATCCTTTTAATTAAAGAAACAGCATCACAGAATTGTTGATAATTATGTCCTCTGTTGATCCTTTCCAGAGTTTTATCATAGGTAGTCTGCAATCCCAATTCAATCCAGATATCTTTATGGGAATATTGATTTGCAAGCTCTTCAATAGCCTGTAAAATTTTTTCAGTTACATAATCAGGCCGGGTGGAAATCATCAGTCCGAGTACTTTAGGATGTTCCAAAGCGGTTTTGTATTGAGCAACAAGCTCATCAATTGGCCCAAAAGTACTGGTATTATCTTGAAAATAGCCATAAAAAAAATCCGTTTTATAAATTTTTCCAAATTTCTCCATACCCAACTGTAACTGATCGGCAATTGGAAGATTAGTATCCCGTAAATATCGGGGTTTATAAGAAATTTCTGTACAAAAGGAACACCCTGTTTTACCGTCGTGGCGATTTGGACAGGGAAAACCAGTAGATAAAGGTATCCGCCAGATACGATGGGTGGTTTGATGAGTATCTTTTAAATATCTGTTAAAACTATAATAATAATCCATATTTTGTTATTTATATCAGAAAATTAACAAAAAACAAAAAGTTTTTTTAAATTTGTGGTAATGTTGGGAGCTGATATTTTCCATATTAGCATATATTTGTCATCTGTTACAGATTTTTCTCAGGTATTATTGGCAATTTTGTTATCCTTTTCCCATGATACTCAGAATAGGCATTGGCTACTGCAGCTGCAGTTGGAACCAAACCAATCTCTCCTACCCCTTTTGCCCCATAAGGACCTTCTGGGTCAGCAACTTCAATTCCAATGACTTCTACCTCAGGCATCCTGGTAACCGGCAAAATACCCAAGTCCCGCATTTTAGTACTCTTTAAATAACCATCTTTCATTGGTAAGTTCTCACTTATTGCATATCCTAAACCCATATGAACTGCTCCGATTACCTGACTCTTAAATAAAACCGGATTAATGATCCTGCCAGCATCATGGGCGGCCACAATTTTATTAATTTTCCCCTGGTCATCCATAATCACTACCTGTGTAGCATAACTATAAGAATAATGGGTAATTTGTTGACCTGGTTCTCCGGCAGGAGTCGTTTCTTCAAATTTCCATTCCCCATAGTAAATTTTACCTTTTAACTCAGCCAGAGAATAATTTTTTAGATCGGTTTTAAGTTTTTTTGCTGCTGCTATAATACTATTTCCCAAAAGAGAAGTCCCTCTTGAACCTGTGGTCATTCCAGCTTCAGCTTCGTATTGGGTTTCTACTTTAACTCGTATCATTTCACAGGGAATTCCTGTTTCTTCATGGAGTATTTGTTGAGCAATTGTAAATATACCCTGACCCATTTCAGTCCAGCCATGATGAATGACTAGATCATTTTCTGATACTATTTCGATTTTTACATGCGAGAAATCCATTATCCCGTTTCCTATACCGGTATTTTTTATTCCGCAAGCAATTCCTGCATATTGTGCTGATTGAAAAGCTTTTTTAACAGCTAAAAGCGTTTTTTTTATGCCGATTCCCCTGGTTAAAACTTGTCCTGTCGTAGTACACAGCCCTTTATCCAAAGCATTCTGATATCTGATTTGAAAGCGATCAAATTTCCCTTTCTTACATAACTGATCAATACTCCCTTCCATAGCAAAAGTGACCTGGTTTACTCCAAAACCTCGCATAGCACCACAGGGAAG
>JAKSBL010000629.1 GCA_022361115.1 Spirochaetota bacterium
ACTAACTATTTGAATAGTACTTTTGAAAAAATTATTTAAACATGAAATAAGAAATAAGAAATAATTACGGCATATAACGAAGAATTGAACCAGACAATCCTAATGTCATAGAACTTGCTGAGATTTTCTCTTTATTCTATTAGATTTTTGGTTAAATTGCAATTTTTCTTTTATTTCTTTTGGGCTTTTCTATGTGATATGCAAGTTCTACGCCAGCTTAACGTCTTGTCGGTTAATTTGGTGTTATATTGACTAGAAATATGGATGAAATAATAAAAGGCAACTAATAAAAAATATTTTAAATAATCGAGAAATATCTATTTTAATTTGGGCAATAATCATTTTCCCAATTCTATTAATTAAATTAAAGGATTTAAGAAAATCATTATTTCAAATGTTAAAAATCCTGATAAAACCAAAACTTTTTATTCCGACTTATAATTGGATATTTATATTTATTTAAGTGGTGCATCTAACTAAACCTTCTAACTGCCTATAATAACCTTTTAGCAAAAAAACCCTGCCATATACCCCTTTTTTACTGTTTTTATACCCAGATGCAGTATATTTCCACTTAAGACCAGGAATTGATGGAGACCATTTTTTTATTAAAAGAGCTTATCTTTTTAAGGTTTGTCTCTGATCAAAATTATCAATTTTTAAATAAATATTTTTAAGGAGTCTTAAATGCCTAACTTAATTGCAAAAAAATCAATAATAGCTGGCATAGCTATTTTCTGTCTGCTCTTATCAGTTTCAGCTGTTCAATTAAATATGGATAAAAATGCTACTGAGAGCAAAATCTATGAAGAAGATTACTTTTTTTTTGGAGGAAACCAGTTTTCCTTTGACGGCAAGGCTGATGATTTCTATTTCTTTGGCAAATCACTGGATTATAATGGAGAAACAGAATCCAGCCTGAATGCTTTTGGAAGAAACCTGGAAATATCCGGGTCAATCGGCAACAATCTTACTGCTGGCGGGAAATACGTTAATATTGATGGCCAAGTCAATGATACAGTATTAGTCGGTGGCAGCAAAGTGATTTTCACTGAAGCATCAGTGATAAATGGTGATGTTTTTGTTGGTGGTGAAAACATAACCCTAAAAGGAACAATTAATGGAAACGTATATACTGGCAGTAAACGGCTTTATATTGAAGGAACCATTTATGGAAATGTTACTGCTTTCACCAAAAATAAAATTCAAATAGGTAATACGGCTAAAATTGACGGCAATTTTACTTATGATTCAAATATCAAACTAAAAGAAGAAGATCAGAGTAATATTACCGGCACTGTTGAAAAAAAGGAATTTAAAAAACAATTTCAACACTTTCATAAGAGAGGTTTTGGTAGAGACAGTATAGCAGCCAAAATTGTATTCAACATCATCTGTGCCATCTTCTTTTTAATTGGTGGACTTTTATTATTACTCTTCCCAGCCCTGAAAAACTTAGAAGAAAACAGAGAAAATAAACACTTCTGGAAAACTTTACTCTGGGGACTTATTCCATTCTTTCTTTATCCAGTAGCAGCAATTCTTCTCCTCCTATTAGGTCCAATTGGCATTGCTTTGATCTTAGCAGCATTCCCAATTATATTAGTAAACCAAATTATTGCTGCTGTATTAGTCGGTCAATTTATCTCAAGAAATGCAAAATGGAATATTAACAACCGATTTGTTTACTTTCTCTTAGGATTTGCTGTATCATTGATTTTATCTCTGATACCAGTAATCAACTTTATCAGCTTTATCGCTTTCACCAGTCTGGGCTGGGGTGTTATATTAGAAAAGCTTTTTAACAAAAATTTCTCCGACTAATCCTGGATTAAAAGGGCTGCCTGACTCAAGCAGCCCTTTTTTAGAAAAACTTTTCTTTAATTACCTTCACTACAACTCAACTCTATTTATCTACCCCTCTTGCTGAATATATTTCTTAACGGTTCGCCAGTCTAATTCAGTTCTTTTAGCCACTTCTTCAAAAGTACCCAGTCGATCATAAAGCAACTGACAGTACACTGAAAGCAATTGTGAAGCTGTAAATTCTCCGTTATCAATTTTTTTTAGTACCCTCTCTTTTTTCATGCTTTCTGCATGTAGATCCTTCTCCGGCAGGTAACTATTTTTTAATAAAACAGAACGGATGCATTGTTCTAACTCCCGAACATTGCCAGGCCAGTGATAATCTAAGCCCAGTTCTTTTAGTATTACCTTTTTTACCAGATGATTGAGCTGATCAGATTGCTGCCCCACTATTTTAGTGGTAAGATAATCAATTAAGTCCTCTAGTTCTGCTGGCTCTTCTGAAATCCTTTCCTGCAGAGTCGGCATAATGATTACATCAGAACAAAGACGGTAGTAAAAATCATCCCTGAATTTCTTTTCTCTTCGCAATTTAGTGAGAGGCTGATTGGTTGCGGCAATAATCCTTCCCTGAAAACGCATTTTTTCATGGCTGCCGACAGGATTAAAAAACCGTTCCTGAATAACCTGAAGCAGTTTAATTTGCAGAGGAATGGAAATTTCTCCAATCTCATCAAGAAAGGTAGATCCATAACGACTACAAAGCTGTAAAATCCCCTTATGATCTTCTTGAGCACCAGTAAAGGCCCCCTTTTTATGTCCAAATAATTCAGATTCGATCAATCCTTCAGGAAACTGGGATAAATTAATAGATACAAAAGAGCGGCAAAAACTTTCGACAAAGCTTTTTTTCTCCATATCAAAAGGAATATAGCCAGACCGGCCAATAGCAGAAGCCGCCGTCCCTTTACCAGTACCTGTATCGCCTAAAATAAGAGTAGAAAAATCCTCCATTCGGGACCATAGGTATTGGTTATACAGATCAATATTATGTGTAAACACATTATACCAGAGATTTTTTCTCAACTCCTTCATTACCAGACTACAGCCAACAATACTCTTTCTAATAAAATAAAAGGCCCTTCTAATCTGAAAGGAAAAGGCAAGAAAATGGGCAATTTCCCCTTCAGTAAAATCAAATTGTTTTAACTGATCAATGAGTTCAACAGCAAAAGGAAGGATCAAAGGCTGGTCACCTGCAGCAAACTGATCAAGAATATACTGATCAAATTGCGGGATATATTTATGAAAAATAAAAAACTGCAGAGCATTGCGGATTAAAAAAGCATCCCGCCCTTTATATCGTAAAACAGAAACCCGTTTTTGCAGGATTAAGTTTTGTACTTTTTGAAAGACAATCTCAATCACTTTTTCGATCCGTTCACGGTAGGAACATTCAGGAGAAATGCCAGAAATCTCTGCATCTAAAAGTGTTCGCTCATCTCCAAATGGATTGGCAATGATGGCTTGAGTAATGAGTTCAAATAAATTTTTTTCTCCATTGGTTAATTGAAATGTATCCATTTTTTGTACCTGCTATATACATTTAATGTATGTCATAACAATTATATATTAGAACCAGAAAAATGTCAAACCCACCCTAACTATCCTGTCAACGTTAGTTACCCCAACGCAACAGAATTGGCATACTTCTTGTTATTGATAGGTAATTCCATATTGGAGGTAAATAACATGAAATGTACAAAGAATTTTTTTTTA
>JAKSBL010000053.1 GCA_022361115.1 Spirochaetota bacterium
AAATTATCCCCACCTTTACCAGAGCGGCGGACACAAAGGGATTTTCAATTACAAAGCTGCCAAAGTCTATGATGAGCTTATATTAACCGAAAGCATTATTGATGCCCTCTCTCTTATCCAGCTAGGTTTTGCTAATACAACCGCCTGCTTTGGAACAAACGGATTTACAGACCATCACCTAAAAGCTTTTAAAGAAGGTAATGTTAAAACTGTAATCATAGCCTTTGATAATGATGAAGCAGGAAAAAAAGCCAGTGAGAAATTAAAGGATCAGCTTTTACCCGAAGGCTTTGAAGTAAAAATCATCTTCCCCCCTTCTGTGTCCTCCGATAAAATGGGTGCGAATCTGTGCTATAAGGACTGGAATGAGGCTTTAGTTAATGGTATTTCTAAAGATGAAATTGAAAAGTTAATCATAGAATCAGAAATCTTCATGAAAGAAGAAGAAAAAAAAGATTTCATCCACCGTAAAGAAAACAAACTGGATATCTTTATTTTAGGCGGTATTACTTACAAACTGGCAGGGGTAAAAGAAATCTTTGTTACCAACTTGAAGGTCAATATTACAGCAGAGATCCCAGGTGATTTTTTTGTTGATTCAGTTGACCTTTGCTCCTACCGGTCCAGAATGACTTTTTCGAACAACCTGTCGGAAAGATTTGCAGTAGAACCTAAGAGAATAGAAAACCATTTACTTAAGATCCTGAAATTTTTAGAAGAACAAAGACAGAAAATCTTAGATCCAGATCAAGAAACAACCGAACTGACAGAAGAAGAAAAAGAAGCAGGCCTGACTTTCTTAAAGAACCCTACTCTTTTTGATTTGATTGTAGAAGATATGACAACCCTTGGTTATGTTGGAGAGGATCTGAATAAGCAATTGATTTATCTCTGTGCTTCTTCCCGAAAACTGGACGATCCGATCAATGTATTGATTGTTTCTCAATCAGCCAGTGGTAAAAGTTACCTGACCGATACTGTTAAAAAGCTGATCCCTCCTGATGAGGTGTTGTCAGTCACCAGTCTTTCCGACCAGGCATTAAACTATATCGAGAACCTGACTCACAAGTTTTTAGTTTTTGGTGAAGCGATCCATAATGAAACCATTGAACATCATATCCGCGAAATGCTTTCCAGTAAAGAGTTATCCAGGTTAGTTACATTAAAAGATGAAAAAACAGGGAATATGGTTAGCAAAGTGATTAAAAAAGAAGTGATTGTTGCCAGTGTGATGAGTACGACCAGCAATTCTATCAACCCTGAAAATGCCAGTCGGTATTTTTTGGTAGGTGCAGATGAAACAGAGGCACAGACAAAAAGAATTCACCAGATGCAAAAAGCGAAATACAGTAAAGACCGCTTTCTGACAAAAAAAAATGAAGTACCTCAAATAGTAGCCAAACACAGAGCCGCTCAAAAACTGTTAAAAAAACTCTCTATTATATTTCCTAAAAGCATATCCGACAAACTTGATTTTCCGGCTGTCAACATGAGAACCCGACGGGATCACGATCGGTTTATCGATTTAATTGCTTCTGTTTGCTTTTTAAGACAGTACCAGAAGGAAGTAAAGGTTTTTGAAGATGGATCAGAGTATATTGAATGTGATAAAACCGACTACTCTTTAGCTTACCAGATCATTAAAAACATTCTTCCCTCTACTTTGTTTGATTTATCCGCATCCACCATCAGGCTTTATGATGAGATTAGAGGGCTGGTAAAAAAAAAGAGTGAAGCAGAAGTTTTAAACCCTATTGATGTAACCTTCACCCAGCGAGAAGTGAGAGAATACACCTCTTTTAGCGGTGAGTTTATCAAAAAGCATATCCGTTTACTGGTTGATTATGAATATCTGCAAACCCCAGGCAGTAAAGCCAGAGGAGCACGGAAAAGTTACAAGCTGGTAGCAGATGAAGAAATTAAAAATATTGACTTATCTGTAATCCCTGCGCCTGATAAGCTTTAAAAACTACAAAAAGTGGGTATTCTGGGTATGACTGGGTACATACCCACTTTTGGGTAAAAAATACCCTTGAAACCCATTTCTAAGGCACTTTAAGCCTTATTTTGAAAGTGGGTACACTGGGACAGGGAAAAGGTATAGACAGGGTGCATTAAGTGAGTAAGCGCAGAAGAAATGAGAAGAAAACTGTAAAAACTCTAATCTGGTCAAACTGGTTTAAACTGGTCGCCGACCAGATTTGAGGTAAAAAACAGGCTGTATTACCTCTAAAGGGGACTTTAAGCTGTGTTTTACAATCTGGTCGCTGAATCTCGGAGGGAGAGACCCCCCATTAAAGATTGTTACTTTTGCCCTGCAGAAAAATCTTAAGGGATGAAAGGAAAAGACAGCAGGTCATGCTGTTAATTATGATGTTTGATATGATTTACTTTTTGGAACGACTTTTATATTTCTGCAGGGCTTTATTTTATTAATAGACCTTGTACTGGTCGTGCGCAGCAAAGCTGCTTACTGCTCGTACATGCGACCTTAAAAGTTACTGCCGATGACATTCGGTAAAACCAATGAAACCAGGCAGTAACTTTAAAGGCACAGGAAGGAATAATGATGACCGATGAACATAAAGCATTACTAAACAAATATTTGCAGGAAGAAAAGATACGGGGCAGACATCCAAGAGGGATAAAAAAAATTAAGTACAGCATCCCCCTTTTTTTTACTTTCATAGAAGAAGGTGATTATCTTTTAAGTGAAGTCAATGTCAGCATAGCCATAGATTATCAGGGATATTTAGTTAAAAAAGGGTATATGAAATCTACCATCAATTCTCTAATGACCTGTATTACCACTTTTTTTCATTATCTGAAAGGACAAAACCATATTCTATCCAATCCCTTTTTGCTGATAAAGAAAATCCAGGGAGACAGAAAGCTTCCTAAAAATCTTTTAAAAGAAGAAAGGATGGACAGGTTTTTAGCATCCTTAAGCTGTTTTAACGATGAAAAGGATTTAAAAACTTTAAAAAAAAAATATCTTCTGCATATAGTTTCGGAACTGATGTATTCCACTGGTTTACGAATTGCAGAGACCTCCTCACTTGTTCTTGCTGATATTGATTTTGATTCAGGTACTATCATGGTAAGGGAAGGCAAAAAAGGCAATAATCGTATGGTTTTTTTAAATGGATATGCCTGCTCTGTATTAAAGATTTATATAGAAGACATCCGCGATTTGCTGATAAACCATGATAACCGGCAGAATTCACACCTGTTATTCTTATATTCTATGGAGAGGTTTGAGAAAGTGATTAACCAGGAATTAAAAACAGCAAGCAGACAGTTGGGATATCCCTGTATGACCAGCCATTATTTTCGCCATACCCTGGGATATCATCTGTTGAGGTCAGGCTGTGATATCCGATTTATCCAGGAACTATTAGGCCATAAAAAATTAAAGACAACTGAAATATATACCAGGGTTGATAAAGGAGATTTAAAAGAAGTTTTTGATCATTATCATCCCCGAACTTTTAAAGGGGTAGGGCTATGAGAAGGCTTGACAGCAGGACAGCTATAGAGACCTATACGGATTATTTAATATCCTGCGGTTACAAAAACCAGACAATCAGATCCAGAAAGTATATGTTAAAACCTTTTTTTAAGTATCTAAGGGGAGAAAAAAATATCAGGGATTTAAGAGATGTGACTCTTTCGTGTATTAAATCTTACTGTAAATATTTAAGTGGTTATCAATCACAAAGGACAGATAAGCCTTTATCTCAACATACAAAAATCCTTCATTTAGGTGCAATTCGAAGTTTATTTAAAGCTTTATACATTAAAGACCTTATTATCTCCAGCCCAGTTGAAGGTTATTATCTTCATCCAGCTACATCCAAAGCCAGACATATTTTATCAGAAAAGCAGATCAGTACCCTTCTGGACAGTATTGATTTACAGGAAAAATACGGTTTGCGTTACCGGACAGTTTTTGAGTTAATTTATTCCAGCGGTTTAAGGGTAAGTGAAGCCAGCCGGATAGAGATAACAGATATTGATTTTGATAACAGGATGCTTCACATAAGAAATTCTAAGTTTGGCAAAGACCGGATAGTTCCTGTAAGTGATGTAGCCATTAAGTTTTTACATCTTTTTTGTGGTAAGAGAAAAAAAGGTTATGTCTTTCGGTCAGGAAAAAGTCATATAGCAGGCAATACTATTTCCAAACGATTTAGAGAATTATTAAAAGAAAAAGGTTTGTATAAAGAAGGTTTGAGTGTCCATTCAATCCGGCATTCAACAGCAACTCACTTATTGGAAAAGGGTGCACCCTTGCGTTATGTTCAGGAATTACTCGGCCACCAGTCCATTGAAACTACTGTTATCTATACTCATATGCTTCCAGTCAGTATGAAAAGAATCTACCGCTCCTATCATCCCAGGGAGAATGGATTTTACAAAGAAGTTGATACAGCTTATTACCGGCGAATATATGAGTTTAAACAAAGGTTGATTAAACAGAATCAGATTCGTGATAGAGAACGAGTGTACAAAAAAAGGTGGTATGAGAAGCAGAAACTTAAGAAGGGCTTGAAAGAAATGTAAAATTGTATTATGAATAACTTAAATGGAGGATATCTTTGAAAAAACATAGTATAGAATCAATGGGTTTTGATGAGCTTTTTAAAACCCAGATGAAAGATTATTTTGAAAAGTTTGCCAAAGTCATAACAGATTATGAAATACTTGATTTACCAAGAAAAGCAGATATTTTGGTTATTGAAGAAGCAGGTCAGAAAATATCTGATCATGTATCTGTTTTTACTTACTTTAAGAAGATAAACATTATTGAGTTTAAGTCGGCCAGAGACTCATTCAGTATGAATACCGACTTTCATAAAATCTATGTTTATACTGGCGGAGTTATGGAAAAAGAAAAAGAAGCTACTCCAGAGAATACGACTTTTACATTGGTAATAGCTCGTCGTCCGTCAAAATTACTTTTTAAGTATGAAAAAAATGTACAAAAGCTAAGAAATGGAGTATATTTAATAGAGAACATAAATAGTATTGGTATTTATGTGGTAGTAATTGAAGAGCTGGAAATTGATTTTACCAATGAGCTTGGGATTTTAAAGGAATATTCCAGTAAAAAAGATATTGAAATCTATGTAAAAGAACTTTGTCATAGATTTAAAATGAACGATAATGATTTTGAGCAATTATTTTATTATGCTATAGCATTGTATGAAGATTTAGTTGAAAAATTAGCCACCCAGGAGGGAATAAATATGACAGTAGTAGAAAAAAATATTAATAAATGGGCAGATAAATTTGGTTTAAAAGATAAGTATATTTCAGAAGGAGAAATGAGAGCAACTATTAGTAATGCAAAAAAGATGATAAAAAAAGGAATGGATACCGATACCATTTCAGAGATAACCGGTTTATCCAAAAAAGATATCGAAAAGTTAAGAGATGAAAAGTAGACCAAAATTAAATATTATGATAACCTAAGCCTATGAAACTGTTCTTTACAGGCTTTTTAGTTCTTTGATATATTAAAATGATTTGTTTTTGAGAGTTAATGGTTGATCTGTAAGGTTTATACTATCAGTAGTGGCTTAAATAGTATGAAGTTGTTAATTATTGAGACTTGCTAGTCTATGCCCAGCACCGGTGGTATGATCCTGAGACTGCTCAGTTTACTTCCGAAGATCCAATCATGGATTCCATGAACTGGTATGCTTATTGTGCGGGAGATCCTATCAATTGTATTGATCCATTAGGACTTTATACTGATTACTCTGATCCAAGTAAAGAGCCGACTCATCATGACAGCCCGGATGATTTTACTGATTCTGATGGTGATGGAT
>JAKSBL010000409.1 GCA_022361115.1 Spirochaetota bacterium
CGCTGAAATTCTTTTAACTCTCTGATTTTTTGCTGTTTTGCCGGATCTTTCAGAAAAAAATCACGAAATCTAGGATCATTTTTGGTATACATAATTGGTGCAACCAGCGCAATTGTTGCATCAACATCTTTTGGATAATAGCGGCGATAAAAAAGGGCTGTCATCCCTCCTTTACTTCTACCGGTACTCACTATTTTTCCAGAATAAATTTTTCTAAAGAATTGATTAATTCTGTGTAAATCAGCTGCAGATTGTTCAATGGTGAGATAAGTATAGTCTAAGGGCTTTTCTGGTTTTGCACCTGGATAATAACGATGGGGAATTAATAAGAGATTACCTTCAATTAAACTGGCAACTTCATCATGATAGAGGGATCGCCAGATACTGTAACCGCTAGTATGCATGACTAGAGGCTTATTAATAGCTCTGTGTAAAAGAAACAATGTTTGCTGAAATTTTTTCCCTCTTGGCTGTTGATGATCTAAAGGTTGTTCCAGTGTTATTTTAAAAGCTCTTTGATAACCTTCAACTTTTGGCTCAATTTCTTCAACATTAGCCCCTGGTATATTTTGCAGATTTTCTAATATGTCAGATTGAACGGCATCTTTAGAATACTTACAACTCATTAGTGACAACACTAATAACAAAAATAAAAATTTTAATTGCCTGTTTTTCATAAGAACCTCAAAATCCCCAAAATTTCAATTTTTGCTCAATTATTTAAATATCAAAAAAGAAAAAATAAATAACCCGGACATAAATCATCCGTTATTATGAAAGAATAAATGGCAATAATTCTCATATTATTTTTTTCAAATTTATCTGTCAATAAGAACTATAAAATATTAAGATTTTCTAAAAAAATACAGGTATTTAATTTAGTAATGATTCCAATTTATTAATATTTAGTATAATATGCCATTTATTAATATATTTAGCGAATTTATTAGAGCTTTCGTCACTTTGGTTGATATTGCTTAAACAAAAAAAACTGCTTCCTTTATTATTTGGGAAGCAGTTTTTATAAAGAAATTATAAAGAGGGTCTTTTATGACACCATAAAAGTCGCAAGTTTATCTTTTCGAGTAGAATGTCGCAATCGGCTTAAAGCTTTTTTCTCAATTTGGCGTATTCTTTCTTTTGTCAAATTGTATTTTTTACCTATTTCTTTTAGTGATAATTGTTTTTGCCCATTTAAACCAAAACGATATTCAATAATCGCTTTTTCTTTTTCAGTTAATGTTTTCAGCAAAGAATTAATAACTTCATTAAGAGAAGTATTTTCTGCTGTTCTTTCAGGGGATTCAAATTTTCTGTCTTCTAAAAAATCTGATAAATAGGAAGAATTCCGTTTATTCTCAAATACAGGAGTTTCTAATGAAACCGTTTCTCTTGAAACATCCATTAATCTCTGTACCAGGTCTTTATCATAATCTAAATTATCTGCTATTTCCATTATAGAAGGGTCTTCCCCTTTTTCAATCTCCAGTCGTTTTCTCTCTCTCACAATTTGGATTAATTCGTTAGCCCGGTTTAAAGGCAAGCGAATCAATCGAGATTTTTCACAGATTGCTTTTAAAATTGCCTGTCGAATCCACCAAACTGCATAGCTGATAAAATGATACCCCATGGTTACATCAAATTTATCAATTGCAGTTAAAAGGCCAATATTTCCTTCGTTAATTAAATCAGATAAAGGAATTCCCTGATTTCGGTATTGTTTTGCTACACTAACCACAAAACGAAGATTGGATTTTACTAATCTTTCTTTTGCATACCTGTCGCCATTTTTTGCTCGTAGTGCTAAATCTTCTTCTTCTTCTCGAGTCAGAAGCGGTATTTTTGAAATTTCATTTAAATAATATGATAAAGAATTATTATAAGTGTAGTTCGTTTCTGGTATAATTTTTTTTGCATCTGCCATTTTAGTATCCTCAAAATATTGGATTAAGCATTTCATTATAAGTCAATTAATACTTGGCTTCTGAAAGCTCATCTACTATTCAGCAATATTGATGCCAATCTATGAAAGAGGTTAAAAGCCTTTTTAAAAGTATTTTAAGGTTGAAATATCACTCTTGACAGGTAATAAGAGTTCAAATTTTACTCAACTATTCTGTTTATTATAAATAATGAGTAATTTTTACACACCTCAATTGCTAATGAGGAATAGTGAGCAAATAATAACCACTTTTTTAATCCTAAAATTAAGGAGTTGTTGTTTTTATATAAAAAGTATCATTTTTATGACGAACTAATGGCTTATGAATACCCATTCCTTTGATATCAATCAGTTTAACTCTCACCTGATGTTGATAAAAAAAATCCAATTGATCGCGAATCCAAGGTTTTTCCAAGATATCATATACGCCTTTATAATCTGAATGATAATATAATAAATAATCCAGCAATTTTTCCTGGTGATCTATAATATAAATTAATGAATAATTTTGAGAAAGTCTATTATTATTTACAAAGAAAGATAAGGGCTTGGAAAAAAATCTGCTGCTTTCATGACTTATTTCTTTTTTACCCAATTCTATTAAAATGGTTTCATCTTTTTTTAAATACCTTTCTTGAAAGGATAACTTCTGTTCTTTTCCTTTTATAAAAAAAACGAACTGATAATCTGATATATCTCCGGATTTAATACATTTCAGAGTAATAAATTGATTTTGTTTTTTACTGTACCTCAAACTCAATTTATCAATAATCAATTTAGCTGGATCAGAATTGCTTTTGGGATAAGGAGTAGATAGTTGAGTGACGTTATCACTGGTGTCTATCATTGTTAATAACCAATCTTTACTTTTATGATTTAACCAGTTTTTATTCAATACAAAATTTGTTTTAGGAAAATCTGGTTGAATCACTTGTTGTGATTCATCTGTTTCAATTTTCAAATATTTTATTGGTTCATTAAATTGTAAAAAAACCGAATCCTGCCAGTATTGACAAAAAACTAATTGGGGTCCATCTAAGTCAAAAAACTGAACCTGATGACAACTGATCACCAAAGTAAATAAGACCAAGCAATAGTATCTTTTCATAATCCAGATCCATTTTTATTCTTTATTAATATTAATGAAGAAAATATTTTTTAAACTGACAAAATTATAAAAAAGTTTAGTAATTATTATTTTTTTAAAAATTATATAAATGGTTCTTAAAGATTACTGAAGGGATCTTTCATTTAGTAAGAAAAAGCAGCCAATTTTTTATTATAGGACTTGCATTTTGCTGATAATGCCACTATTGCTCAATATGCAATGCAGCACCACTTTTTGTAGGACAATGCTGACAAATCTTTCCTATAAAACTTACAAAAATATCTCTCATTCCCTACTTGTTATTCCTGTTAAATCTCATTATTCTTAATACAAGATGTTTTTAATTTTTTTAATAAG
>JAKSBL010000289.1 GCA_022361115.1 Spirochaetota bacterium
ATAAACATAAAAACAAAGTGAATTTTTCAACGCGAACTGTTGATCGAAAATCGTTATTCCAGTCTCACCACGGGATTCAAAATAAATGGGCACAGGAAAGATTAGGTTCTTTTTTGATCCTGATGAGATGCCGACAATCATGTTAAGGGATTCTCATGCCAATACGCCTCATAGACATATTACCAATATTCAAGCAGAACGGCGGGGCTGGATTAACATTAGAACATATGCTGAAGAAAGAAGCCTGGCATTTGATGAATTATTGGAAGCAGGTGTGCCCAGGAATGTTGTTGATGATTATTTAAGCCAATCAGATGCTTTTTTTAAAAATATTTATGATAGATTGACTTTAGAAGGGGAAATAGCACTGAGAAACAATGTTTTTGATGATTTTGATTTTTAATAGCAGAGGTATTAATGGAACTTGCAAACTTATATGAAAAGTTATTTGAAAAATTTGATAAAAATCGATATAGCTTAATTGAAGATGATTCAAATCAATATTTCCTGGATCACCTGGGAACTCTGCAAAGAGAGTTGAATTTTACCTTTCCCGAATCCTTTATTGTATTTGTTAAAACAATTGGTTTAGGTTATTTTAGAAATAATCATTCAGATGAAATTGTAACCTATTCCTATAAGGACTTAATTTTGTTTAATATTGGTGAAGACCGTTTTCCCGAATTAGAGGATTACATTGTTTTTGGACAGGATGAAGGATCATATTTATACCTATTTGATCCCCGGAATAAGCTGCAAAAGGGAAAAAATGCGATTTTCCGCAATACTATGGATGGTCTGACAGATGAGGATATGGAGTTTCTGGCAAAAGACATGAGTGAATTCTTTGCCTTGCTTGCCAATGATAAAAAGCTGAATAGAAAGCGTTTGAAAGATGAAGAGGGATTTGACAATAGCTTAAAATATGACGGTTCAAGTGCTGAAATCGAAATGACTCCCCATTTAGCGGATCAAATGGAACAAATACAAAAATATATTGATTCAATGGATAAAAAGAAATACAGGATCAGTGAAAAAAAACAAGCATTAGATTATATCCAGACACTTGAAGAACAGCATGAAATTAAATATCCGGCTAGTTACTTAGCTGTTCTAAAAAACTATCAGGCCGGCTCTTTTGGAAATGATCATCTTCGTATCATTTTTTTAGACAGGGATAGTTTATTTGAATATAATGTCAAAAAGAGAAAGCCCCTTTTTAAAAAATTTATTGTCATTGCCATGACAACCAAATCGGAACATATTTTTCTTGATCCCCAGGATAAATTAGGAAAAGGGGAAAATGCTATTTTCCGCATCAAAGTAAATGCAAAAAAAATTGACCAGGCTTTTTACCTGGCAAAAGATTTTGCTGCACTTTTTGAAATGCTGGCAAATAATGTTAAGCCCAATGATATTCCCTTATAAGATGAATAAAATGTCCGGGTTATCAGTTGGAGCAAAGTTTTAATTCCAGATATTATTTTTCTTCAATACAATTACCCGGCCGTATTTTTTTAGCTGTTCCATATCAATCTTATTTTTATTGCCCACAATTCCGATTGCCAGAGATTTGTCCTGTAAATTGTTTTGATAATAACTGAGAATGTCATTTAAATTAAGCTGCTTATATTTATCAAAATGGCTTTTTTTGGGATCATTGGTTATTCTCCGTTTTTTCCAGCTTTCAATATAAAATGAAAGATTGCGAAATCCGGGACGGTTTGCATAGGCAGATTCAGCCAGTCCCAGCACAACACTTTCAAAATTATTTTCCCTGCGGGGCAAATCATTTAATATATTGCTGATAACCTGCAGTGCTTCCCCTGTTTTATCTGCTTGAGTGCCGGTATAACCGGTTAAAAATCCCCTGTCTTCAGGATATTTGGGGTGTCTATAATAACCATATGCCGAATAGGCAAGGGAACGGAATTCCCGGATCTCCTGGAAAAGTATGGAAGCCATACCCTGCCCGAAATATTGATTAAAGGCCCGGATTACCGGGTAATCTGCTTCCCGGTATATTTCCCCTTTTTTATAAAAATTGATCTTGCTTTGCAAGGCTTTGGCATGATGCACAAAATATATGGTATTGACAGCATAGTCTGCTTTTTTTAAAACCGGCGGGGACGGAGGTGCCTGCAGATTTTCCTTGTAAAAAGACAGAGCCCGAATGGATGAATAGACCTCCCGTGCATCCGGTTCCCTTATCCCAACGATGATAAGGCACGCGAAGGGCTTTGCCAATACATTGCTCGTCATCCTGTAAGCTTACAGAAAATCAGCTATGATCCTGTTAAGAAAAAAGTATTATATCACACCAAATATAACGACTACTTCAAAGAGAAT
>JAKSBL010000055.1 GCA_022361115.1 Spirochaetota bacterium
CTGTTTTAAAATCAATAAATTCTTTTATCAACTTATCTTTTTCTTCTAAGGATAAATTTAACTCATTTTGATTTGGTAATATTGTTTCTTCAAGAAAATCATTTGTTGCTCTTGTCTTATTTTTTGGATCATCTTCTAATTTTCTTTCATATTGTAAAATCTTCTGTCTTGCATGAACTGCATTGTTTTTTTCCCAGTCCACTAAAGAATTTGGAACTGTAAAACCGCTTAAACCTAGATCATGAGCTATATCCTGGTGGTTCAAATCAATGATAGTTCGCACTCTTGTTAAGCTTCCTCTTCCTGTCCGCCCTTCAACCTGATCTATTTTTGCCTGAAATATCTTATCCATTGTATCTCTATCGACAACCTCTTTTGGAATAGCATTTGAGAAATCCAGCATATAATCATACATATTTTTATCATAGGCGGCTTTCATTTCCAGTAATTCTGGATCGTTTATTTGCCGGTCATTTGACCAGTTTACTAAATCTGTTGTCAGTTTTTCTACAACATCTTCTATGCCGGGTAAACTGGTATCTGCTAAACCAGGTAAGTGTTTTTGTTTGTTTGCTAAATCACTCATAAACTTACTAACATTATGGCCATGGAGGGTATTATCATATAAATCATGATAATATTTACTGATAACTTTTTGAGCATCTTTCATTTTTATCATTTTATATTTATTGTTTAAATCATGATATTGATGAGTTCTGTTATCTAAATAGATTGAATCATAATCAATTACATCAGAACCAACATCATTATTAGCAGCCTTTGCTCCATAAGAAAACTGTTTATTAAACTTCTGGTTTTCTCTTATTTGTTTTTTTGCTTCCTGATAACCTTTTCTTACTGCTTTATTCATCTGCCGATTAAACTGGCTGTTTTGTTTGAATGCATTAAACTTTTCTAAGAGAGTTTCTGGTGTACTGGCAGGATCAAGCCAGTTTGTTTTTTTAGCTGATAATCTTTGATTTTTTTTGTTTAGAGCTTTTTTATCTGCATTGCTCCAAAATTCTTTTAAGTTTTTATCAAACTTCTGCTGTCCAGCCAGCCATTTCTGTCTCAATGATTTTGGCTTGTTATTTGGATCTGTCCAGTCAGTATTTTGGTCATTGAGTTTTTGCTGTTGTTTGGCTTTTTGCTTGGCAATCTGAGCATCTGTAAACAAACCCTTACCCAGCTTAAAATTAGCGTCTCGCTGTTGTTGATTTACTATCTGCTGATCGGTTTTCCAGCCTTTACC
>JAKSBL010000686.1 GCA_022361115.1 Spirochaetota bacterium
AAAAAGTAGAATAAAACAAAAATACAAATATTTTTTTCGTTTAAATTAAAGCAAATTAAATAAATATTAGTAAAATATACGTAAAAAAATATATAATAATATGCTAATAGCATGATACTCAGAAGGTTGAAATAGTTTTTAAGTCTATTAATTCATCATATCTTAAAAGAGGTTGTCTCAAATTTTTTACTTCTCAACAACCCCTAATTTTAAATCATAATAACATAATGACTATTCCGTTTCCAGAGACATTTTGACTTTTTTGTCATCTCTCGGCAGAATAATATTTAATAATATAGCAGTTAATCCTCCGGTAGTAATTGCTGAACCAAAAATGGTTTGAACAATCTGGGGAAAATTCTTTAATACATCGGGTACCATCATGACACCTAAACCCATACCAAAAGAAAGGGCGATAATCGTGACTCCACGTCGATTAATGACATGAGAAGCTATGATTTTAATACCCGCAGCTGCAACAGTTCCAAACATAATTATAGTTGCACCACCCAAAACCGGGGGAGGAATGATGGAAAATAAGCCTCCGACAATGGGAAACATGCCAACTAAACAGAGAAATCCTGCTATATACATACCCACATAACGGCTGGCAACACCGGTTAACTGAATCACACCATTATTTTGACTGAAAGTTGTATTAGGAAAAGAGTTAAAAACCGCAGCTAAAGCAGAGTTAAAGCCATCTCCAAGTACACCGGCAGAAATTCTTTTCATGTAAACATCTCCCTCAATCGGTTCACCGGAAACCATGGAAGTTGCTGTTAAATCTCCAATTGACTCAACAGTGGTAATAAGATAAAGGAGTGCCATTGGAATAAAATGGGGCCAGCTAAAGCGGAACATACCATAACGAAAGGGAATTGGCAGAGCCACAATGCTGATATTTTTTAATTTAGCAAAATCCACCAAACCAAAAACTGCTGCTACAATATAACCAACAATCAATCCAATAACTATCGAGCTCATTCTTAACCACTTATTACTGCTGCGGTTTAAGATTACGATGGTAATTAAAACCAGTGCTGCTAAACCCAATTTCTGATAGGTTCCCCAGGCCTCAGGAATATTATCATGCAACCAGGTACCACCTGCCATATCTGTGATACCCACTCTAATGAGGGAGAGGCCAATCAAAGTCACTACAATTCCGCTGACAATGGGAGTGATGATTTTCTTTAAAAATCTTAAAAAACGGGAGAAAAACATCTCTATAAAAGCTCCAAAGAAACAAACACCAAAAATAGTCGTTAAGGCTGTTTCAGGTGTTCCGCCTGTACCGATTACAGAAAGCCCCATGGCAATAATTGTACCGAGAAAAGTGAAACTGGTTCCCTGAATACTCAGTAATCCGGAGCCAATGTAGCCAAACTTTCCTAGAGGAATACGGCGGCATTGAATAAAAGTGGAAACTCCGGAAGCAAATAATGCCATATTAATAACAAAAGCAGTCATTTGCGGAGGTAATTGTAAAGCTCCACAAATAATAATTGGGGGGGTAACAATACCGACAAAGATAGCGAGTAAATGCTGTAAAGCTGCAAATATGGATTCGATAACCGGTGGATGGTCTTCCAATCCATAAATCACATCATTCCTTGTCAGATGCTGAAGATTGTCTTTTGACTGATGAATTTCAGCAGTCGCAGTACTTTTTGGGTTCTGATCTACCATATGAACTCCTTAGTTGATGATAGTTCTCGATTATAAACTCGATTTTTTGAGAAAGGCAAATTAATTTTTGGTTTTTCTTTAAAAAAATACA
>JAKSBL010000540.1 GCA_022361115.1 Spirochaetota bacterium
ACTTTTGATATATCTCCATATATGCATCATGTTTTTGCTGGTATGGCTGCCATTTTTCAGTTGCTTTTATCCTTTCTTTTAAGAAAGCATTTAAACGATTAAACTTGTAATTTAGCATAACCAATTTACCAAAAACACTTTGCTTATTGGGAAGAAATATTTGCTCAGCTAATTGTTTTGTTTTCACTTTATTCATTTAAAACTCCTGATTATAAATACTTGGGGATTTGTTGAGTTGAAAAAATGCGATTATCAGTAAGACGAAGCATAGGTTTTGTCTCTCTGATCTTCTTGTAATCTCTAATCAATCCATAGGGCAATAATTTGAGTTGTACCGGCATTTTAAACCTTTTTATTAATTCCTGTTTGATCTTATCAATTGGGATATTCATATCATAGAGATAATCTTCCGCTTCAATTACAATTTTGTTATTATAAATCTGCACTTGATATTCACCAAAAAGATAATGATGAAACAATATATTCTCAAAATCTCTTGTTCCATAACGGATATTTCCTAGTTTCACAGATAATTCATAGCGTCCATGGGGGATTATAGATTTTTTAAAGCCATATTTACATTGAGAAGGATAAATAGTTACCAGATCATCTAACAAATACCGAACAAATGGGGTAGATTTTCGAAAAAGATTGGTAAAAGCAAAACGTCCTTTTCCAAACTCTAAAGACTGTTTTAAATCATCAGATAAGACTTCTGTTTGATAAATTGGTAAAATGTGTTTCTCACCACAGGGACAAGGCACTGAAAAATAACCTTCCACACAAGCATAATTATCAATATGTACAATGTTAAAATGTTTACTAATTTGTGCAGATCGATTTTCCGAGCAAAGCTCAGCTGTAGAAATTAATACTTTAAGGGTATTAACAATTTCTTCATACTGATGTACATATTCTTCTTTTAAAATTTTCATCCATGCTAAAAAATCGGTCTCACTAGCAACGATAATAGAAGGTTTAAAGCGAGAAATCAATCTAGCAACCCGCTGAGGAGGAGCTATGGTATTTCTCGCATCGACATTAATAGTTAAGAAACCACTCTTATCTAATATTTGTTGAAAAGATAAGCCAGCAATTGTAAAACCGCAAGCCAGGCCGCATACTGCCCGCCGATTATCAGCAATAACATCATTTAGCATGGTTTGAAAAGGGGTGAGTCTGGATAATAAATAGGAGCCATTAAACTCTTTGGGTGTATAAAAAGAAGGGGTTGGATTACCAGTTGAACCAGTGGTTTCCGCATATTTAAACACCTCCTTTTCTTTTTCCTTTGACAATAAATCAAAAGGCATAAAATTATTTAGAGTAGCTTTCTTTACTATAGGTAAATGCTTAAAAGGAATCTTTTCAATACTGCCAAACTTCTCAACAGCTTTCTGATAAAGAGTCTGGTATAATACTGTATTGTCATAAGCATATTTTGCCATTTGCTTATCAGAAAAAGATAATCTTTTACACACCCAGATTCCAAAATTTCTTCTTAGTGATTTCATCACCATTTTTAATCTTGTTAACATAAAAACCTCCTTTATAACTTATACCCAGTAAAAAATTATTTTACTAACAGATTAATCACTTCTTTAAAAAACTATCTGCCCTTACCTGCCTTTTTTCTTTTTGCTGCCTGAACTTTTAATTCAGCAGCATTAAGTCGCTTATCTCCATTTGCTCTTTTAATCACTTTAAATTGTTGGTTCGGTTTATTGGCAGTAATAGGTTTTGTCCTTTTCTTGCCAAAAAGCTGAACACTAAAGTCAATTTTTTTGGTTGGACAAACCACTTTGCAACGGCCACAAACAATACAATTAGATTTAGATTCTAGCTTTTGATTAAGTATGGAGATCTGCATTGGGCAAACCTTTTCACAGGCTTTGCAGCCTGTACAGCGATTTTCATTCAATCTGATGTTAAAAAGCGCTATTTTATTAAATAATCCATATAGAGTTCCTAATGGACAAAAAAATTTACAAAAAAATCGTCCTCCCAGTTTTATCGTACCAACAATCACTAAAGCTCCGATGAAGAAGTGATAAAAAAGCATAAAATGGATAAAAGGAAAATCTTTTATTAAAGAGTGTAAACCTGTGGTTAAAGCATATTCTAATACTCCATAATAAAAACCAACAGGACAGAGATACGAACAATACAAAAGTGTTTTTGATTGATCTTTAAAAAAATAAGCAATACTACTGATTAAAAATATTCCTAAAAAAACATATTTAAAATAGGTAAAGTTAAGATGAAGTTTAATTCGTTTGCCTGGTAATTTATCAAAAATATCAGACAGAAAACCATAAGGGCAAAGCCAGCCACAGACTGTTCGTCCGCTTAAAATCCCAACAAGAATAATTTGTCCAGCTAAAACAAAGGGAATTTGCTTTTTCAGCAAACTCATTTGAAAAGTACCTAATGGACAGGCACCGGTTGCAAGTTCACAAGATTGACAGTTCATGAATGGGAAAACTCCCAATCCGCTTCTTTTAACCGGACAAATTCCTGTTACTCTTAATATTCCCAATCTGGCAACGACAAAAGTTAACCATTGAGTAATATAGCGGTATACCCCTCTCTTAAAGTCAAAGTCAGCCAGGACTCGTAAAAAAAACATAAACGGAAAAAAGAAAAAAATCACTGCAAAAAACAGAACAAAGTGTTTCTGAGTAAAATCATAAGTTTTGCCTGTTGAAACATCTTTAACACCAGGGTTTAAATAATTTATAAAGTTGATTTCTTCCGGATAATCAAAATTGCGATAAGTCATCCAGCGTCCAGGTTCAAACTTATATTGAGCAATACTGCCAATAATAATCAATAAAAGTGCCAGTCCAAATAAATTGATACGTAATCGAAATATTTTATCCTGCATATAGAGTGAGTTATGCAGCTTCATACTACTGCTTCCTTTTTCTCATTTTGTTTAGCTGCCATTATTCTATCTTTATTTAAATACCCGCAAATTATCAATTGATCAACAACAATGAGTTTAATCATTGCTTCAGCTACAGGAATGATCCTGGGAGTAATGTTTTTGTCATGTCTGCCATTAATGCTAATGGTTTTTATTTTTCCACCAGGAGTAGCTCCATTTTTGGGTAAATTAATGGTTGGAGTTGGTTTGACTGCTAAAGTTAAAACAAGATCTTCACCGCTGGTGATTCCTGCCAGTATTCCACCATGCTGATTGGAATCAAAGCCTAATCCCTCTTTTGTTTCAATAAAGTCATCTTGAAAATCACTGCCAATACTATCTGCACTACTCTTACCAGCACCAATTTCTAATGACTTTACAGAACCAATACTGAGTAATCCAGCAGCAAGACAGGCATTCATACCGCCAAAAACTGGGTTCCCCAAGCCAGCAGGTAATCCTTTAACAGTAATGCGAATCACACCACCTGATGAATCTCCAGCATAACCAATTTGCATTGCTCTGTTAACAGCTTTTTCCCAATCAGCTGGATCAGAAATATCCATGCCTGCAAGTTTAGTGAGTTCAGAATGGATTTCAAAATGAGGTAAAATTTGTGCAATCAATTTACCAGCAATATAACCACTTGCAATTCGACAAACACACTCTCGTCCGCTAGCACGTCCACCTCCGCTTTGAGTTGGTGTACCGTATTTCTTAAAATATGTATAATCTCCATGACCAGGTCGAAAAACTTGATTGATTTGTTCATAATCTTTTCTACAATAATCTGTGTTTTCAATTAGAATGGAAATAGGTGTGCCTAATGTGATGTGATTATCAAGACCGGATAAAATAACTGCCTGATTGGCTTCACAACGACCTGTAGCAAGTTCAGGTATTGGTCGGTCATTTTGCCCCAGAAAGAGAGAGAGTTCTTCATTATTTATTGATAAACCAGCTGGGCAACCATCAATAACGACTCCAATAGCCGGCCCATGTGATTCACCCCAGGTAGTTATCCTGAATTGATTACCAAATGTATTCATTCTTGTTCCTTATTTAATCATGTAAGCAAAACCTATCTCTAGACAAACATTAGTACTGATTTTTTGCTGAGGATAGTTTTGATAAGTAAAACCAGCTAATAAACAATCCCCGCCTTTATTCTCATCCGGGGCATTAAATGCATAATTATAGATAGTGCTTTTTTCATCATATTCCTCAATATAATCTACTTTATCAACAATGTAATGAGTTAAAACTACTTTTCTCATAATATAATTAGCCAGATTAAAAGTTGCTGCTGCACGAAAATAAAAACCATTTTTAATAGGGACATACCAGCCGACTTCCGCCTTTACCATTGCAGTAGGCCAATAAAATTTGGCAATTTTTAATAAAGTCTCATCTCCATCTACATTAACAAAATCCCAAGATTCAAAGCTCCACATTAAACCAAGGCCAATTCCTAGTCCGATATATGGCACACCAGGATGTTTTGCAAACTTGGCTATAAACATAGGAACAAAATTTGGAGCAATTGACCATTCTGTGTTAACTGTTTCAGGTACACTGCCGGCTTGGGCTTCTGTATTTACTTTTCTCCCATCTGTTGTATTGTAGCGGTAAAATCCGATAATCAGTTCAAGAGGAAGAGAAAAATAAAATATATCTGTGAACTGGATTGTAAGACGAGTATCCGCTTTAAACCCACTATTGGGGTTCCAATAAATATCCTGATTTTCATGAGTGTCAACATAACTCGCATTAATAGGAAGAGCAGCCCCAACCATTAACTCAATATAGAGATGTACTTTTCCGTTCTTTTTTACAGTTGTTTTTCGTTTGGCAGAAAAACCCAGATTTACCAGGCATAATAGGCAAATCAAAATAAAAAAAACTTTTTTGGTTTGCTTTAAATTCATTTTCATTCTCCTTGATTGCAATTGGTTAAGCAAAAGATAAATTGTTCTTGTGAAATGGCTTGATTCCGTAGTGAAGCAGATAATTCATAATAATATCAGTAGCATTATCTGCAGAAAAAACATCTGTATTGACAATAATATCAGCATACCTCTTGTATAACGGAAATCGTTCAGCTAAAACTTTATTAACTTCTTCTTCTAAACTTAAACCAGTCAAAGGAGGCCTGAAATAACTTTTTTGCATGCGATTGATAATGGTCTCGGGTGAACAATCTAAAAATACAATCACCGAAGATCGGCTTAAATGAACCATAGCATCTTCATTTAAAACTGCACCGCCACCAAGATCAATAACTAGCTGATTTCTTCCGGCATAATGATGAATAATTGTAGATTCTGACTTTCTAAAAAAATCCCAACCATTAAGTTTTATGATTTCTGGAATTTTTTTTCCAAAATATTCTTCAATGATATGATCTGTTTCAATAATATTCCAGCCGATACAATTTGCCAATTTATGTGATATTGTTGTTTTACCACTGGTACGGTAACCAATAAATGCTATATTCATACCCTCTCCTTAAATGAGGTAGATCTTTTCTGGTATAAATATAGATTAAAAAACCAGATTAAAACATATACCATTTGGACTATTTTTCTAGTACTTTTGTACTATTTTTTTAACTTTTTTAGTACTGAAAACCACTTTCTCTTGACAGAACAGGGGATTACCGCTAAAATCTCTGGAATGTTTCAGATTATTTTTATTAAAATTTAATAACAGAGGCGTTAGCAAAAATTTCTTTAGTATATATAATTATTGATTCGATACTCCATACAATCGATGTTTTTTGCAAACATCAAAGAGAGTTTTTTATTTTAAAAAAAATCAACACATATTGATTTTTAACAATTTTTGAAGGTATAATTTTAATATGTACCCAATCATGGTAGTAAAGTGGTTTTTAGAAAAAGTTTCAGAAAGTGAAGAAAAGTGGATTATCCCGATTGATAAAAATCCCTTTTTTATTGGCCGCAGTCAAAACTGCAACTTAACTCTTTTATCAAAAACCGTTTCCAGAAAACATGCCGAGATTTATCCACGCAAAAAAACTATGGTTTTACATGATCTGGATAGTACCAACGGCACTTTCATCAATGGAAAAAGATTAAAAGATCGAACGGATCTGGCAGATGGAGACTTAATTCATTTTGGTGAGATTCAGCTTCGTATTTTATTAAAAGATGACGGAAAAAAAGAAAGTGGTTCAGGAACCATGCATATGAAGTCCCCTATCCGGACTCGAAAAAATGATTTTGTTCGTCACTATGATATTACCAAAAGAGAAGAAGATGTCTTAAAACTCATTATTGAAGGACAATCCACCAAACAAATTACAGAAGAATTAAAAATTTCCTTTAGTACTGCAAAAAATCATATTGCCAATATATTTAAAAAATGTGACCTTCATTCTAGAATAGAATTAATCTCCCTTTATAATAATTTTGAGGATAAAAAATAGCAATCAAAAGTAAGCTAGGGTTTACTTTATTGCATCAAAACCTTTACCATAAACTCCCATGACTTTACCTACTGAAAGAAAAGCAACCGGATCAATTTCTTTTATAATTCTCATAATTTGATTGAGCTCATATTTGCGAAGGATAATCATTAATGGATGAACATCTTTTTTGCTATACCAACCTGTAGCTTGAAAAACTGTAATTCCTCGATCTATCTCAGTAGCAATTTTTTGGGCAATCTCAGTATTATTTTTAGAAATAACAATCACCTGCAGAGATTGTTGAGATCCTTCCAGAAAAACATCTACCGCATATGCAGTTACTGCCATCATTACAAAACCATAGACTAGTTTTTCTAAGGATTCAAAAATGAGATAGGAACTGGCAATGATTATTGAGTCTAATAAAAGAATGATTCTCCCCGGACTTATATTGCGATATTTGTTAATAATCAACACAATAATATCTAATCCACCAGTACTCCCTTTATAGGAAAAAGTAATTCCGATTCCTACTCCTGCCAAAATAGCACCAATTAAGGATGCCATAAAAACTTCATGAACAATAGGTTGAGTAATATATTTTTGAAAAATATAAAATAAGAGGGACTGGACCACTATGGCGTAAATAGTACGAATACCAAAACTTGCCCCCAGAATTCGAAAGGCAATTAAAAGTAATAGAATATTGATAACAAAGAGAGGAATAGCCGCAGGAATATCGGTTGCATAAGAAATCAAAACAGATATACCACTCACCCCCCCACTATTGAGTTTGGCAGGCATGATAAATGCTGTCCACCCTAGGGTATAAAGCAGGAGACCAAAGGTAATAAAAATATACTCTTGAATTGTTTTAAAAATAGTTTTCACTTTCATAATCACTCCTAGAACACTCATTATAATGAAAATGATTTAAAATGAAAAGAGTATTTAATGGTATTAGATTTATTTACCAGTTAATAATGAGAGGATAACTTTTGACTGGAAAATCTGCCCCTGAATTTCATCTAATTTTTGTGTACGAATAGCCAGGTTTTTTAGAACCTGCCAGGCAAGATGGGGGTGGTCTTGGATATAAGCTAAAAATTCTTCCCGATTCAATTGTTCGAGGGTAGTTTTTTCTTCAGCTACAATAGTTGCTCCCCGTTCAACTCCTAAAATGAGAGACATTTCACCAAATACATCGCCAGCTAAGAGATGTCCACAGTCTATCAGAGAGTTACCGGAAACCCTCTTAACTTTCAATTTTCCTTCAATCACAAGGTATAAATTTCTGTTTTCTCTGTCACCCTGACGAATAATAATTTCATCTTTGTTAAAGTATTTTCTCACATTATTCCTACTTCTTAATATGATTGATACAATTCTATACAAAAACTGGTTCCCAGACGGAGATGACTGGATACGCAAATTGATCCTTGATGCATTTCAATGATTTTTTTTGCTAAATTGAGTCTGAACTGCAGGTCAGAAACAGCTTGCTCAAATTGAACATTATCCGGATAAAAAAAGAATACCTTTTGCTGAGGTTCGGAAATAAAAATCGTATCACTGAACAATTCTACTTTAAGCTGACTATTTCTGATCATCGTTTTGATGATGATCTCGCCCGGAGATTGACATTCTGAAACGATTTTTTTCAACAAATGGAAAAAAGTATAATTTATTAATCCAGGATGCCCATTGATTTGTCTAATTGGAAGACTAGTATTTACTTTAATATTTTTTAAAGTCAGTTCATGTTGAATATGATGAAGAATATTATCCAGCATTTCTGCAATATTAAAACTTTGTCGATTACTTTCAATAATTCTCATATCAGTGCAGGCAATAGCCTTTAGATCACTAACAAAAGATAAAAAACTGCGGGTTTGATAATATGAAAGCAAATGATTGCTGAAATAATCCTTTTTTCTTTTCATAAACCTGCTATAGAATGAATTAATCTTTTTTAGACTTCCACAAGAACCTCAATACACTATAACTTAAATTGCGCAAAGAAAGCAAGTATTTTTAATTTTACTAAAAAAAATCAATTTTTCAATAGAAAAATCAATGTTTCTATAGAATTTAAATATATTCTTTCTGTTTAGAAACATTTGTATGCGTAAGGGGTTGTCCAGAACAATTGTGTAAATTTCTCAGATACAAATTTATTACCTAATCTCATTGCAAAATCCTTCAAGAAAGTTTACAATTTTGATGAAGCAAATCAGGTTAAGAAAATAAAATGATAGAAAAAAATCACGAGATTCAGGACTTTCCTATCTCCCGATTAGCTACTTTTGATGTGGGGAGGATAGGAAACAAGAAACATCTTATCAGTTGTTTTATTGAAGTTGATGTTACAAAAGCCAGAGAAAAATTGAAACAAATCAAAATGAGCCAAAATCAGCCTACCTCGTTTTTTGCCTGGTTTTTAAAATGTTGTGCCTGTATTTTTAAAAAATATCCACAAGCACATGGTGTTCTTTATAAAAAAAATAAATTAGTCACCTTTGATGATATTGATATTTCTATTCCTTTAGAAAAAGAAGTAGCTGGAAATATTGTCCCCCTGCCCTTATTACTAAAAAAGGTAAATGAAAAAAGTATTTTTGATATTCACGCTGAAATCCAAAACACAAAACAACATCAGGTAGTAGATGAAAGTGATTTTGTGGTTGGTAAAAAATACTCGAAAACAAAAATGAAATTCTTTTTCTCACTCCCCCAATCGATTAGAATGATCATATGGCACTTTCTTTTAAAGAATCCTTTTCAAAGGAAGAAAAGTATGGGTACTGTCATGGTGACAACGACTGGTTTTAATGGACGGTTTAATGGCTGGATATTACCAAAAACCATGCATAATATATGTATTGCCCTGGGAACCATAGCCAAAAAACCACATGTAGTAAAAAATGAAATCATGATTAGGGACATTCTCCATTTAACCATTACTTTTGATCATGATGTCATTGATGGTGCACCAGCTGCACGATTGGTCAACCAGCTGGTTGCAGCTTTAGAAAACGGAGAAGCCCTTGGATAAAAACAAAAGAATCATACTTTTGAAATAAATGAAACAATTTGGAGGTTATTATGAATCCTTATGTAAGCGAGGTTTTAGAAGGATTAAAAAAGAAGTATTACTGGGAAAAAGAATTCTTGCAAGCTGTAACAGAGGTCTTAGAATCCCTAAATCTAGTCATCGAAAGGGAACCTCGGTATAAAAAACACCGCATTTTAGAAAGAATCACTGAACCAGAGAGAGTTGTCATGTTTCGAGTCCCCTGGCAGGATGACCGAGGAGAAATTCATGTTAATACTGGTTATAGAGTTCAGTTTAATAGTGCTTTAGGACCATATAAAGGAGGATTACGTTTTCACCCATCCGTAACTTTGAGTGGCTTAAAATTTTTAGGTTTTGAACAAATTTTTAAAAACAGTTTAACCGGCTTACCCATGGGGGGAGGCAAAGGGGGGAGCGATTTCAATGTAACTGGCAAATCAGATAATGAAGTCATGCGTTTTTGCCAGAGCTTTATCACAGAACTTCACCGACATGTGGGGCCAAATACTGATGTTCCAGCCGGTGATATTGGAGTGGGCGGCAGAGAAATCGGCTATCTTTTTGGTCAATATAAAAAACTGGTTAACCGTTTTGAAGGTTGGATCACTGGTAAAGGACTCTATTGGGGAGGAAGTTTAATCCGGCCTGAAGCAACAGGATTTGGAGCTATTTACTTTGCTGAAGAAATTCTCAAAGTAAAAAAAGAGAGTTTGAAAGATAAAACCATTGCCTTATCTGGTTTTGGGAATGTTGCCTGGGGAGCAGCTCTAAAAGCAACAGAACTGGGAGCCAAAATTATTACTATTTCAGGACCTGATGGATTTGTCTATGATAAAGATGGTATTAGCGGAGATAAAATTAAATATTTGTTAACCATGCGGGCTAGTGGCCGCGATATGGTAAAAGATTATGCAGATAAATATAAGGCAGAATTTCATTCTGGAAAGCGACCCTGGTCAGTAAAATGCGATATTGCTATACCTTGTGCAATTCAGAATGAATTGGATGGAGAAGATGCAAAAGTATTGATTAAAAAGGGTTGCAACCTGGTTGTGGAAGCTTCGAATATGGGTTGTACTCCTGAGGCGGTGACTGAATTTGCTAAAAATCAAGTTTCTTTTGCCCCAGGTAAGGCAGCCAATGCCGGTGGCGTAGCAACTTCAGGATTAGAAATGTCACAAAACAGTATGCGTTTGAAATGGGAAAAAAATGAAGTCGATGCAAGATTGAAACAAATCATGGTCAATATTCATGCCAATTGTCTCACTGCTTCACAAGAATATGATCAGGAAGGAAATTATGTGATCGGTGCCAATATTGCTGGTTTTAAAAAAGTTGCTGATGCTATGATTGAACAGGGATTAGTATAATATTTCAAACATCTTTTGTATGTGTAAGCCATTCCAGTAGATTTTCTGACATTGGCTACATTGGTAAAAGTTATGATAAGTTTCATATATATCTGCATCCACCTCCTGGTGGATGCTTTTTTTATCCACTTTTACTATGGGGCCATTACATTTCAAGCAAATAGACAATAATTTCATTTGCTGATTTAATTGAAAACGTTTTATTACCTCCTTTAATTGTTGAATAGGATCGGTCGAACGCAGCCAATAGCCCCGCTCAACTGCTTTTCTTTTTAACAAACC
>JAKSBL010000177.1 GCA_022361115.1 Spirochaetota bacterium
CTCTTTCATTATATTGTAGATGATTGCTCTTTCCCAGCGGGCGGTAATACCGATACTTTCAGCAGTGGCAGCATAAAATCCCCGGGTTCTAGTGGAGGTTTCAGATTTATAAGGATTATAAGGGTTATAATCATAGAAAGTAGAGCCATTGAGGCTGTCATCCCAATCATCCCAGTCATCTTTGTCGGCAAAGGCAGACAGAGCTAAGAAAATTAAGCCTATAGATAAGATTTTATTCATATCAGAATCCATTTGATAAATTATTTAGTCAGTTTTTTTATATACAATGTATTAACACTGGTCAATTTATCACATAACTCTTTAAATTTCAATAATTTAATTCAAAAAAGGGGATTTTTGATAAAGATGATCACAGAGGACACAAAAAAAGCCGGATCAGATTTTTGATCCGGCTTTTTGTAAGTTAAGAAGGAGGCAGTAATATATCCGGTTAGCGTATAGCTCACACTGGATTTTATTTCTTTTTTTTTGGGTATTTTGCTGATAGTTTTATATCATCAAAATA
Organism: Spirochaetota bacterium; assembly: GCA_022361115.1. GTDB lineage: Bacteria > Spirochaetota > GWE2-31-10 > GWE2-31-10 > GWE2-31-10 > JAKSBL01. The sequence continues at coordinate 527 of JAKSBL010000177.1, forward strand.
AAAGCTGCCTGCTGTAGAACTGCTAAATCCAATAAAGCGGATAGATAATGAATCTATTGATTGACAGCCTTTTACATTTACCTTTGCCTTTTTGTGGTAATATTTAGCATTTTTGATATCTGAATCCATTTGGTAGCTTTTAATGGTTTGCCAGATATTTCCATCAAAATATTGAACTTCAAAATAATCATTTTCATTCATATTGTTGGCTAAAAAACCAAATTTTATGATAATTTTTTCATAATCAGAAGTATCAATGGCATTTAACAAGCTGAAAGAGGAGTTTCCCTGAACTTTAATACTACTTTCACCACTATGAGCATAATCACTGTCAGTTACCCATATGCATTGCTCATCATCACTTTTAAAATTTCCAAAGCCATTTTCAAAATCATCAAAAGTGAGTTTTATCTTTTTTTTGTGTACTGCTGCTGTTGTAAAATTCCAGGTTTCCCCTTCTGTCGCTCCTAAAATATTAACCGCATCCACGCGCCAGAAATATTGGGTATTTGGTTTCAAGTTTTCCGGATAATAATATTCTGCAGGGGTTTCAATAACAATATCTTCAGCAGTAAAGGTTGGATTTTCACTAATGTAAATTCGGGAAAAATCAGAATGATTTCCCTTTGTCCAGCTTAATCTTTCAGCAATACCGATATCTGTAACATTATTTTGTGGCCATAGATTTGCTGCGGTTTCCGGGATAACAACATCGCCATAATAATCCATCAACTCAATTTCTGCCAATTGTAAGATGTTTCCATTGTTGTTCTCCATATCAAAACGGTAGTATTCAAAGGCTTCTAAATTATCAATCCAGAAAGACCGGGTTTGAAAACGGTTAGGAAAATCTTCGCCGTTTCTGGTATCAATAACAATCCAGTTTTTTCCATCATGTGAGCCTGATAAAGTCCAGTTAAAAGGATCTCGGTTATCTGCATCATTGGCAGAAGTGATTCTATATTCAGTTACAATATAGCTGCTCTGGTCAGTAAATTGGAATTGGATCCAGCTGGAAGCACTGAAATCGAGCCATTTGGTATTGATATCATTATCAAAGGCTTTATCCATACCTTCATTGGGTAAATTTTCTCCTCTTGCTGTTACGGTTCCGCCTGGGTTATCAGTTCGGTCTATAGGAGTCATTGAGTCAGAGATAGTCTGAAAATACCATTCATCACCAGTAGTTGTGCCAAAAGCATTTCTGCTATCAACTCTCCAGTAATACTCACTAGAATATTCCAGGGTTTCTGTGGTTAGATAATTTTTGGTAGTATTGCCAATATATACTAATTCATTTTGTTTGCCTAAATACACATCATAGCTGGATGCTCCGTATGCATAGTTCCAGCTTAAATCAACAACCCTTCCAACTAGTGAACCATCGTTAGGTTTGTGTGTGGTACATTTTTCTGGAGTAGAATGAATTTCCCATTCAAATATTGCTGTATTGCTGCTGCTACTGGGAGAAAATCCATATTCTTTACTGACTGCTTCTACAGCAATAGTACAATCACTTTCCGTTCCCACTCTTAAACAAGCAGGGACAAAATAATAATTTGTTGTGCTGGAACCAAGGAAA
>JAKSBL010000532.1 GCA_022361115.1 Spirochaetota bacterium
TGCAGAAACTTGATTAAAATCCATATAAAATCCTTTTATTATTCTGGTAATGTCAGATTTTTTTTTGCTCATTGAATATATATAATAATGATCACAAAAGAGACACAGGTGTAAAGATTGCTTTAGCAATCTTAGATCTCTTGTATCCCCTTCAGGGATACAAGAGAGATCACAGTTTTTTTATATTTTGTACAATACCAATATTCCCATTTATATTACAAAAAAAAATGCTCTTTTCCAACTAAAAATTGGAAAAGAGCACTTATCATCAACTGAGTCAGTGAAAATTACATCATCACAATGAACTGATCTCCCTCACGATAGATAAAGAAATAGGCACTGTCATCTAATTTTTTCACAATATCTAAGAGTTCTTTCATGGAGGAAATTGATTTATTATTTACTTTGTAAATAACATCACCCGGTTTCAAATCAGCATTAGCGGCTAAGCTATTGGCACTTACTTTAGTTACAACTACACCAGCTAAAGTACTTGGTAAATTATATTGTTTTCGAATATTATTATCAATCTCAACCACTTCCATACCATATTTATCTAATACTTCAGTTTCTTCATTCCGAATCGGTTCATCCTGTGACAATTCACTGATATTCGGCCTATCGCCAAGAACAACTGAAATTTTCATCTCTTTATTATCTCGAATGAGTTTTAAACTAACCTTTTTACCTGGAGCGGTATTGGCAATGGTCATTACCAAGTCTCTTTGTTCTTTTAATTCCTTATCATTTAATTCAATCAATATATCTCCAGCTTTTAGACCAGCTTTTTCAGCAGGACCATTTTTAATAACCTGTTGAACCAAAATTCCATATTTGGTATTTTTAATACCCATTTTTTCCAGATCTTCTTCATTCATATTTCTAAAATAAATTCCTAGCCAGCCATGTTGTGACTTTCCTGTTTCAATAATCTGGTCAGCTACACTTTTTGCCATATCAATTGGAATAGCAAAACCAATTCCCACGTTACCGCCGGTTTGTGAAAATATCATTGTATTGATACCAATCACTTCACCCTCAATATTGATCAAAGGTCCACCAGAATTACCAGGATTAATAGCAGCATCAGTTTGGATAAAATCGGTTAATGAGGCACGGTTTCCTGTATTTAAATTACTTCGTCCTAAAGCACTAATAATACCAAAAGTCATTGTATGACTTAAACCAAAAGGGTTACCAATTGCAATCACAAAATCACCAATTTTTAAATTTTCTGAGGTTCCGACCCGGCCTACATCTAGTTCATCTTTTGTTTCAATACTGACAACCGCAATATCAACTGCTGGATCTGCACCCACAACTTTACCTTTATAATTTTCATCTCCGATAGTAATGGTGATAGTATCCATACCTGACACAACATGATCATTGGTTAAAATAAAATATTTCTTCCCTTTTTTAGAATAAATAAAACCAGATCCCAGACCTTGTTGCTTATATTCCAGTTCTCTTGGCTCATTTGATCTAGGTTGGCCAAAAAAGAAATCAAAAGGGTTGACCTGGTTGTACTGTTGTTTCACTGTTTTTTCAGTACTGATATACACAACAGAGGAGGTCTCATTATCTGCTATGGTATGCAGTTTATTTTGCAAATCTCCTATTAATTGAAAGTTGGAACTAGTAAAGATTGGTTTATTGGCGTCAGCATCTGTAGTCTGCTCAGCAGAGCCAGTTTGAGCAGATTTACAACCTGCAATTAAAAAAAGTAAAAACCAGCCTAATAAAATAAGAATAATTTTTGATGCATTTTTGTTCGTCATGAATTCTCTCCATATTTAAAAAGTATAAAATGCGAAAAAGAATATGGTTTTGCATTTTTAGCATAATTAGCTTGATGATTTTAAAGATATATCAAAAAACAAAGTAAGAGAAGATTTTTAAATAATTTTTACATTGAATGCTGTTGATGAAAAAAAACAGGAAAATGGTAAAATGTTTTTCAGACTTATTTTTTTTGATTGATTTGCTTTTCTAAAGGGTCGGTAAGTGATTGAAAACGTTGCCGGTTTTGCTCGGAAATCTCCATAAGATTTTTATGAGAGTTTAAAACAATTTTTGTTTTCTCAATCTCCTCAATATTGATTTCTTCATCAAATTCAGAAAAAATCATGTCATTTGGAATTTTTTCTCGTAAAGATTTTAAGAAACGATTTAATCCAATATTTCTGATAATTTTTTTAGAAATATCATTGGGATTTAAAATAAACAGGTGGGTATGTAAATGACAAAATAATTTTTTCTCAATTCCAACCATCAAACCTAAAAAAGTAGAATCCATATATTTAATTTCAGATAAATCCACATAAATATTAAAGGAAACATGAAATTTTTTAATTCTTTTAAAAATCATTTCTCTTAAAGGAAAGCATAAATTCGCTGTGATATGACCCTGAGGTTTTAAATAGATATGATTTTTTTTAGTTGCAATTAGAATTTTGTTAATAACACCCATTTCCACAAATCTATATTAAACATTAGTTCTTACTATCAACTTATAGTATGCCTTAATGATATATTATCTCTTTTTTTTATAAAAAATGCAAGATCTTTAGAACATGGATATGAAAATTTTATTCTACAAAAATAAAATCAATCAACCCCAAAAATAGCATCTGATTTAAATGAAGATGCGTGGGTTTCAAAGTTTTTCACTAAATTGTTTAAGATCTGTGCTTGTCCTGCCATATTATCAATAGCACTTTTCATATTCTGGGTGTCTTTATTAATATTTTTGGTAAGATCCTGAATATTTCCGACACTATTTTTTAATTCATTAGCACTTTCAGACTGGGAACTGATCGACTGGCTGATTTCTCCCATTAAATCTTCAGTAGATTGAATGGAAAAAATAATTTTATTTAAAGCTTTTTTTGCCTTGTCACTAGCTTCTACTCCTCTTTCAATCGATGCTAAAGTATTATCAACAATAGAAAAAATGGTTTTTGTTGCTTCAGCACTGGATTCTGCTAAGGTTCGTATTTCAGAAGCAACAACACCAAACCCTTTTCCTTCTTCACCAGCATGAGCAGCCTGAATTGCAGCATTTAATGCCAACAGATTGGTTTCATCAGCAATATCATTGATAAAATTCATGGTTTCCAGAATTTTATCAGACATAGTATGCATTGCTTTCATTTCATCGATTAATAACATGATTTCATTAGAACTCATTTCTGCTTCTTTAATGGAATTTGTGGATATATCATAAGCTGATTGGGCAGTTTTTTTAATCATTTGCATAGATTTATTCATGTATGTTGCAGAATTATCAATTTTTGAAACAGAAACTTCCTGCTGATTTGTTTTATCAGCCATGGATTTAGCAAAATAAGTTAAGGCATCTGAGTTACCGACAATATCCATAACAGATAATTCAATTTTAGTTACCATATCTGAGATTTCTTTCACAACACTATTGATCGGATCAGCTAAAACATCCAGTTTCTTTTTGAGTTTCACATCTTCTTCAATACTGAAATTTAAATTTCCCTTTGATATTTCGTTTAATAAATCACGAGAATCATGACTGAGTTTTCGCATTAAAACCCTTAATAAAATCCAATAATAACTGCAAATCAATAGTGCTGAAATAACATAAGATGCAAGCACTGACCATTGACTGGTGAAAAATTGAGTTACATAAAAAGCAGCTAGAATTAATAAAAAGGGAAGAATAAAAAACTGGCCAAAACGGGATAATTTAGTAAAGAATGTGAACAAAAAACCAGATCCCCTTTTAGCTAATACTATTAACCTTTCCAAATTATTCTTTTTGTTTTTTTTCTTTACTTTTTTCTCAGGTATTTCTTCTACTTGTTCCTTTTCCTCCTCAAGAGGTTCACCAATTTCTTTGCCTTCTGCTAATTGTTCTTGTAATTTTTTTATAAAATCTTCTTCACTTCCAGCTTCTAAGGCTGCATCATTGTTCATATTGTCATCAGTCATAACTATCCCTTTATCTGAATTTAATACAATTTAGAGCTTCTTGTCAAATTAATAAATCTGAAGATTGCCTTGCAATCTTTACATATGTAAAAATATCGATTATGCAGAATTTACAACCAAGATTTACTACAAATATAGTTATTTTTACAAACACCTCTTTAGTTATAATTTCAACTTGCTATGTTTATCGGTTTTTCCCTTTTTAAATCTAAATTCTACACATAGAAAAATCTAAACTAAGTTCAAAGCACTTTTAAATAACCATGAGAATAAAAAATTACAAATAGATCTGTTGTAAGTTTGACTTTTCAGTAACAAAAGAATAAAATACTTTTAGAGTTTTTATTTATTTTAAAATAAATTGATTATACTATGCTTATATGGAAAAACAAAGAATTGATCAAATATACCACCATCTCTACGACAATTATCGATTGCCGGATCAAAAATATAAAGCATCAATAGATTCAATACACTTCTTATCCTATTTAATAAAACAGCGCTCAAAAATGATGAAGTGGAATCAAAAATATGGTATTATCAAACCAGCACTGTTTAATGTTAAATTTACTTATCATTTTCCCAAAAAACTAAATAATATATTTTACGAACAACTCTTTCCCTGCTATATCCATTTAGAAAAGATTATTGCTGAAGGCTGGAAATGGCAGGAAATTAATCTGAAAGAATACAATTTAATCGTCCTTTTTGCAGACTTTTTAAAGAAATTCGAAAAACTCTGTGAAAAAAAAACAGAATTAGCCAATTCATATTTTGATGAAACTTTTTTTTTATTAACAGAAGAAGCATTTTTAAAAATTATCAGTTCAAGTGATTATCCAAATCAAATCATATCTGCATTAGAAAAAGTTTTCTATGCCCATAAAAAAAAGTTTTTTGAATCAGAAGACAAAATAGCTCAAGTCATTTCCTCTTTAGAAAATTTCTTTCTGGATAAAGACAGTACCCAATCTTTTTATCCTTTAATCAGAGCTTATAATATGGTTCAAACAAAAAAATTTTTATCTCTTTCAGACTTTGCTGTACCTTTCCAACATGAAATTGTTCAACAAAATTACTATGACTGTCCCAGAAATGTTTTTTCCACAATGATTACCTATATCAATTCATTATTAGCTAATATTTCTAAATTATCTAAAGAAATGGATGAGCACCAATGGTTAATCACGATTAGTGAAGCAGAACAGGAAGGACCCCCTTTTTTATTAAATGATTACTATCAAAAATGCGGATATAGCTTGGAGAAAGATAGCCAGGACTTTTTTTATCTTTTCTTTAATTTAATGAAATGTATTAAACAAAGCTTAGTTTTATTAATTGAAAAAGAATGGATATTAATTAACGAAAATGAAAAAAAAGTGGAATTATTAATCCTAAAAGGTGAATCGGGTGAAATAATTGAAAAATTAATGGAAGAATTTGCCGATGATTTAAAGTCAGCGGTTGAAAGATACAATACTACGGTTTTACCAAAGGTTAATTATTTGGAGTTTAAAAATAAAAACGATATGGATCAAACTGCTGAAGACAAAAACCAGTATTATATTCTTGAAAAAATCAGCCAATTAATGGCTATTCTTCGTCAGATTGGCTTTAATTGCAAAAATATTGCAGATCATTTAGATTTTAATAGTTATCAATACTTAAAATACATGGTAGATCTGCCTAGAGATTATAGAGGTAAATTTGTCTACCAGGTTTTAGAAGACTATACTGGATTACTTCTACAATGTGCTGCTTTTTTTAAAGAAAACTTTATCATCGAAAGAGTAAAAGGATTTACTCATATAAAAAAACAACTTTTTATGTATCAAGAGAGCCTAAAAAGGGTGACTGATTCAAATAGAATGATTGAAAAATGGATTGGAGAAAAGCATCATGACTGACCTGAAAAATCAAACTGCTGAAGAGGAGGTAGTTCTAGATGATGCCATCAAAAAGATTTTAGTTGTAGATGATATCCTTTATGTGGTTAAATCAATTTCAAAAATTTTTCAGGATGAAGGCCATTTCGTAATATCTGCGGTTTCCGGCAGCGAAGCATTAGAAAAAATTTTTAAATATTCCCCCCACCTCATAACTGTGGACCATAACCTGAAAGACATGACAGGATTAGACTTAATACGTAAAGTCAAGAAAATTAATCCGAATATCAAAATAATCTATATTTCAGCTGTTCATGATCGGAAGGTGATTAAAACAGTTCTCGGTTCTGGAGTTCAACACTATTTAATCAAACCCTTTAAAAAAAACAGATTATTAGAATTAATGAAAGAATTTCTTTAAAAACCATTTGCCCTTCCCCCACTTTTTTATTATCTTATACTGAGGTTCTTGTGTAACAATTAAAAACTCATCGGTGTTTGCAAAAAATTTCATTTATAAACAATTTTTTTAAAGAAGATTTACTAAAAACATTGTTATTTCTGTAAACACTTCTTATAATACTTTTTTATACATATTTATTGTGTAAATATCTTGATTTGTTTATAAAAAAAGGTTAGTTTAATCAAAATATCGAAATAGAATCAGGAAATAAATAGAAAACAAGGTAACACTTCTAAAAACTTGCCCAATAAAATGATAGTTTTACTGATGACTATTATTGATCTTTATGGATAATCTCATTGCAACCCTTTAACTAGTTTTTAGAAACCTTAATAACAAATTTTAGGAGAAAAATTGTGAGTGATAATAAAAATAATAGTGGTAAAAAACCTGATCCCAAAATACCGCAAAACCTGAACCGATTACTCTTAATCGGTATTATCTTATTTGCAGTGATGCTGATTTTTATTTATTCTTCCTCAGATCCATTAAACCAGAGAAAAACGATCAATTACTCTGAGTTTTTGTTATTTTTAGAAAATGACCGGCTCATACAGAATGAACCATTAATCTTTACTGAAAACCGGAAGATTCGAGGTAAATACAATGATCGGGGAACCACGGTATCATTTGAAACGAATGTACCCCAACTCTGGGATGATGGTGCCCTTTATAAACTTTTAACTGAGAAAAATATTCCAATCAAAGCAGAAGGGGAAAAAAGCCCTTTTTTCCAATTGTTTTTATTTAATGTTCTGCCTATTCTCATTCTGGTACTTATGATCTGGTTTATGTTTCGTCAGTTTCAAGGCAGTGGTAATAAGGCATTTACTTTTGGAAAGTCCAGAGCAAGGAAATTTGAATCAAAAGAAAAAATTACTTTTAAAAATGTAGCTGGTGTTGATGAAGCAAAGTTAGAGTTGCTGGAAGTCGTTGAATTTTTGAAGGATCCGGTAAAATTTACTAAAATCGGAGCAAAAATTCCAAAAGGAGCCTTATTAGTCGGCCCTCCCGGAACAGGAAAAACATTGCTAGCCAGAGCTACAGCTGGTGAAGCAGGTGTAAATTTCTTTTATATGAGTGGCTCTGATTTTGTGGAAATGTTTGTAGGTGTTGGAGCTTCCCGAGTGCGTGATCTTTTTGACCAGGGCAGAAAAAATGCCCCTTGCATCCTTTTTATTGATGAGCTTGATGCTGTCGGCCGAACTCGCGGTGCTGGTTATGGCGGTGGCCATGATGAACGTGAGCAAACACTAAACCAGCTTTTAGTTGAAATGGATGGTTTTGATCCTGCAATAGGTGTTATTTTACTGGCTGCAACTAACCGTCCGGACGTTTTAGATCCTGCTTTATTACGGCCCGGCCGTTTTGACAGACAAGTTGTCGTAGATAAGCCTGACGTTAAAGGCAGGGAAATGATTTTTCAGATACATACCCAAAAAATAAAACTATCAAAGAATGTTGACCTCCATAAATTAGCAAAAGCTACACCAGGATTTTCTGGTGCTGATATTGCTAATATGGTCAATGAAGCTGCTTTGTTTGCTGCTCGAAGTAATAAAAGTAAAGTTGCAATGGAAGATTTTGAAGAAGCAAGAGATAAAGTGATGATGGGGGTAGCCAGAAAATCTCGTATTATTCCGGATGAAGTCAAAAAAATCACTGCTTATCATGAAGCTGGTCATGTTATCACTGGTATCTATTTAGAACACAGTGATCCTTTACACAAGGTGTCGGTAATTCCACGTGGTATGGCAGGAGGGGTTACTTTTTTTCTACCGGAAGATGATAAACTTTTTATGAAAACTCGGGAAGAACTGGAAGACCAGATTTGTATGGCTATGGGAGGCCGGGTTGCTGAAGAAATTTTCTTTGAACGCTGTGATACTGGTGCTAGTAATGATATCCAGAAGTCAACTGAGATCGCCCGTAAGATGGTAACCCAATGGGGAATGAGTGAAA
>JAKSBL010000191.1 GCA_022361115.1 Spirochaetota bacterium
AGGGCAGTTACAGACTCTTCAGGGATTGCCAGTTGTATTATAAATAAAGCTATGGATAGTGCAGAAATTCAATCCTTTATTATTCAACCAGATATAAACTCTTTTCTGGAAGAAAATCTTGGTGAAGATGATGAAGTTGCAGATATGTATATTGAAAGAATTATTGCTCTGGGTTTTCCTTCCAAAGAGATTATGGTAGAAGTTATTCCACCTTTATTTGGTTTTCGATTTATTTCAGAAAGTGACTTAGGAAAAGATCCTAAATTTAAGGGGAAACTGGAAGTATTATCTGCCAATTTTAAAAATGCCTTTATAGACAAAAGCGGAGCAAAGTTCACAAATAGAAAAACAAAGTACCAATTGCAAATGAAGGTGGATGGTTATTTAAGTCAATCAGAAGCATCTGGTGCATATTTTACCAGATTAACTGTTTTGATTAAAATTATTGATATAAATACAGCAAAAGAGGTGTTTTCCATTGCATCAAAAGAGATAAAAGGGGGAAGTTCAACAGAAATAAAATCTTTGCAGGCAGCTATTAATAAATATAATAAAGATTATAATGAAGACTTTATAATGAAAATAATTGCATTTCTTGAAGAAAAATAAAAAATGAGTATAAAATTTTTGGAAATAAATAATTGTATTTTTAAAAAACAAATTGGATAATTTATGAATTTTAATAATAAAATTTTGCAAAACTTGTTAAAAACCCTTTTTATATCAATAATCTGTTTTTTTATTGCCTATTTATTGTATTTAACAGATAACATTAAGCGGATAGAAGATGGATTATATGATTTTTATTTCAGAATGGTCAGAACTGGAAATCCGGAGAATACTAAAGATGTGGCAATTGTGGTAATTGATGAACTGAGTTTGATTAAAGCTGATGAAAGATTGGGAATAAAGTACCCCTGGCCTCGCAATATTTATTCTATGATAAATAATTTTATACTGGCAGATGGAGCTAAAGCCATTGTTTATGACTTTGTATTTAGTGATGCTGATTTTAATCGGGTGGAAATTGCTGGATTAAGAGCTGATTATGAATTTTATCAATCGATTAATAATAAACGATCAGTATTAGCAATCAACATTGAAAATAAATATCAAAAGAAGTATTGCCCCGAGTTTATTGATCAACAAAAATTTGATTTAACTCTAAATAAATTAGATGGTGAACAAAAAGAAATATTTCAAAACTATTATGATTATATCCCACAACTGAAATGGTATCAATTAAACTATAATACGGATTCCAAGACGCGGGATATCATTGCAGCATTTTTACAGCAAATCAATTTTTTTGATAACTATTTACCCATTGAGAATGTCAAGAATATTGAAAATATCCGGGAATATAAATATATTTTTCAACCATATTCCATGTTTACTATCAATAATAAAAATTTTGGTTTTGTTGATACAGAATCAGATAAAGATGGAGTATATCGGGAATATATGCCATTAGTCAAAATTAATAAAAATTATGTACCATCTTTAGCTTTAGCTACCTATTTAACGATAGATAAAACACAATTTCCTGATGATTTAAAGTTAAATAAAAAGGGACGCTACATAATAAATTGGTATGGAAAAGGGGGAGTAGAAACCAATCCAGATGGTGAAATTTTGGAAAAACCGACTTTTGATTATTATTCTGCCTGGTACATTTTTTTAAATGCCAGAGCTAAATTAATCAATAAAGAGGAAGAATTAACCATCCCACCCGGAACTTTTAAAGATAAAGTCGTGTTTATCGGAGGGAGCGCCAGAGGACTACTGGATCAAAAAAATACTCCATTTACGGTAGGTGGAAATGCTTACCCTGGTGTTGAGATACATGCAACAGCCTATCTTAACTTAAAAAACCAAGATTGGATAAAAACTTTTCATCCATTTTATGAGTTTCTTTTTTATTTGCTCATTACTTTTATCATTACCTATCTAGGATTAAGAACTAGTTCTCTATCTAAATATATATTTTTTGTTGTAGCAACCTTTTTGGCCATTATTGCCGGGCAATTTCTGGCTTTTTCATTTTTTGATTATAAAACAAAAATTCTATTTTATTTCATGTGCAGTGTCCTGGCTTTTATTGCTACTTTAATTGTTTATTATATTACTATAGGCCGAAGCCGAAAGCAGATTATCAATGCTTTTGATACTTATGTTTCTCCTGATATACTTAAAAAAATTACTGATGTTGATCAACCCCTTTCCACTTCAGGTGAGAAAAAG
>JAKSBL010000069.1 GCA_022361115.1 Spirochaetota bacterium
AGGTAAAATTTATGGAAAATTGCTGTGATGATTTTAATTTTAAAGATCTCTGTAAAGATGCAAAATGTGAAATCAAAGAAACTGACCAAGGGTTTCAAATTAACATTGAGACAGATAAGAAAGAAAAAATCAAAGAAATGCTAAAAAAATGCAATTGTGGCTGTGACACACCCTGAGCTTTTCGTTTTTACTAACAGAGTATTAATAATTAAAATTAGTACTCTGTTATTTTCTAGTTATACGACTTCAATGATAATATTTTAGATGAGTAGTTTAAAAATGCGGGTCAGTAAAAAAATCCCGGTTACCCTAAAAAAGGTATGAGGATTTTTTACACCAAAAGAGTTATGGTTAGTGAGATTGTCATTTCTATTCACCTGGTTTTTGCCGTAACTTGGATTTCAATTACCGCTCCTTCCACTGCTAGTTCAGTGACACCTACAGCAGTCCAGGCAGGATAGGGTTCCCCAATGTATTCATCTTTCACTTGCTTAAAAACCTCAAGATTGTTTTTTAAACCAACATGATAGGTTGTCATTTCAACAACATCAGAATAGGAAAGTCCTGCTTTAACCAGTGATTTTTGAACGGTTTCAAAGGCTTGACGAAACTGTTCTTCATGATCACTGGAAATGGTACCATTTAATCTAGTCCCGGTACATCCGGAAACAAATAAAAATCCACCACTTTCAATAGCTGGTGAAAAATGCCATTTGTCATATTTACTTCGAATATCATCAGGAATGACTGCTTTTTTATCCATAGTTTTCCTTTTACTTTTAGTGAATCAGTATAATCCACCTGGGTTAAATTCAGTATTTTCTTTCATTTATAAATTGCCACATTTTTGATGATAAGTCAAAGGAGGATTTTAAATAATTTTAATTCTTAAATATTTTAATTTAAGAGAAAATCTTATATAATGTGAAACGGTTTAATCATTAAAACTGGATCTAAAAAATGCAGGAAACAATTCTCGTTTTTTTTCAAAATATTGCCAATCCTCAGTTAGATATAATTGCTCAATGGATCACCATCCTGGGTGAGCAGTATACTTATATTATTGTTATTTCATTTTTGTATTGGTGTGGTAGTAAAAAATCTGCAATTAAATTGATTTATTGTTTTATTAATTCTACTCTGATTAATAATCTGATAAAAATCATTTTTCAAGCACCACGCCCTTTTGAAGTGCTTTCTTCTATACATGGGAAACGGCTGCATACTGCTACAGGTTACTCATTTCCCAGTGGTCACACCCAGAGCAGTTCGACTTTTCTGACAGCATTAGCTCTAATGGCGAAGAAAACCTGGTTCTGGATTATTGCTGTCATTTTAATGCTGGCAATTGCAGCATCCAGAGTTTATCTGGGTGTTCATTGGCCAGTAGATGTAATAGCTGCTTTGATCTTAGGAGTCTTTTGGGCTTTATTGTTCTCCTATTTAGTCGATCAAGTTTATTCTGATCCTTCTAAATTTACCAAACTTCTCATGATATCAGAGGGGATGATTCTTTTTGCTACCATAATGATGGTGATACTACAGTTATTTTTCTTTAAGAATATCACCAAATTAAGTGATTTTTATAAAATTTCCGGTTTATCCCTGGGGGTATTCTCCGGCATAATTGCTGAAAAGAAATTTATTCAATTTGATGCCCAGGCAGGAAATATAGTGCAAAAAGTATTAAGATTTACAATAGGTTTAGGTCTGACAATGATTATCTTTATTTTTTTGCAAGCTGTCCTTCTTAACCTTCCTGTTTTTCATTATTTCCGTTATTGTTTTATTGGCATTTGGATGACTTTCCTTTATCCTGCTCTTGGTTCCAAAGTCAAGTTATTTTCCAGATTTTAATTCCCTAGTATTTTATCAAAAGCAAGTCTTTGAACACATTTTCTTATTTTTGCAAATCAAATCCCCATTTATAGCGAAGTTCTAAATAAATATTACTGTTAGAGTAATTAACACCAAACCGGTCTGTTTCATTTATTTCTACTTCTTCTCCTTCTTTCTTAAGCCAGCTAAAAACCAGATCTGCTCCAATAACAATATGGAAAGAATCAATCGGCATAATATCTAACTCCGGCTTAATCATTAAAGTTCCATATCGGATTTCATGATTATAATCATAAAATAAAGGCAATGTATATCCGGTTATAAGGGACGGAGTTAATAGAGAATTCATTACTGGCCAGCTCATATTAATCAATAAACCTTGATAAAGCCCTTCTAGCTGATTAGCAAGCATATCTGTCATGGATCGATAATAGTAGGTCCGATAATAGTTCAAATTTTCACTGTAAGTAAAATTACCATCTTCATAATCCTGATAAAAACCTTGATCAAACAGAAAGATAAATTCTCCAAAATACTGAATATTAAAGTAAAAATCATCATTTGGACCATAATTAAATTCCAATCCGGCAATCCAGTTCAATTTGTGATTTCGTATTTGGTCACTATTTAATAAATAGTCTTCGGTTAAGGTAAAACAAAGTTCCCCCCAGATCCCAAAAATTCCAATATTGGTTTTAAAATCACCCCCAAAATGGTGCAGTCTTCTCTTAATTAAATCAATTTCAGAAGGAATATAATAAAGACCGATTCCGGTTGGGTCGGTGGTTTTTTTGATAATGGGAGAATAAGCAGAATCCAAATTATAGAGATAGCTCAATGAAAAATCAATGTAACGGAAGAAAAAATTTACTTTTCCGCCTAATATAAAACTGGATAAATCATAGTCACTAATTTTTTCAGTAATTGATAAACTGGGGTTTATGGCACTGTATTGGCTTTGTAAGGTGGCAGCTAAGTCAATATCTGATTGATCAGCTTGTTCGAAAGGGGCATAAATGACTTCTAAAGATAACTGGTCAATGGGGAAAAAACCAATATATGCTGAAAGAAGAGGTATTTTCACAGGATCTAAAGTATTCCGTAAGTCTAATGGATTAATATTATCTGTTGGATTAAATCCATCTGCAGTCCCCCAGGTATATTTCATATAGCCGGCAGATAATTTAAATTTCCAGGGATTGATTGCAATATAATTTTCATCTGGCCTGGCATCCAAAATTTGTTGCCAAT
>JAKSBL010000087.1 GCA_022361115.1 Spirochaetota bacterium
AAGAGGAAGATCTTGAAGTCTACAAATTAATGAGAGAATATGGTTTTAGTGGATTAGATGTGGCACCTAAAAGAGTGATAGAAGACTCTTTAAACGCAAGGGATGAAGATATTGTGAAGGCTAGAAAAGAGATTGAAAATCAGGGACTTTCTGTTATAGGAATGCAATCATTATTATATGGATACCCAGAGCTAAGAGTTTTTGAAAGTGATGAAAAGCTCTTTCTTCTCGAGGGGTAATAGTGTTAAAAAAATGCTCTGCCCATTTTTGATGCAGAGGGTGATGAGCAGGGGTACTTAAAATATCTAAAGATAAAGTGAGTTCATGAAAAAGGCTATATTGGAAGGTGAGAATGTTTTGTATGTGACTGGCATTCCTAATGGTTATCGTAAGCAAATCCTGTTTATTTAAAATTAGAAATTGGTTTAGTTTTAGGTTCTATCAATTTATACTGAATAAAGGGAAAAATCAAGTTTCATTTTAACTATAAGTAAGATCTCCCTTGTTTTTTCCTTTTTTTTCTGCATAAAGAATCATAAAATAAGCTAAACATAAATAAACAATGGCTAAAATGAGTAAAAGAATTTCATTTTTAATTATTAGCAACGGATCAACAGTTTGGGCAAAACAATTCCGAATCAAGCTGACTGAGTGGCTGATAGGATAAATAAAAGCAATACCAAATAGAAAAAAAGGTAATGATTGAATGGGGAACCGGGTACCAGAAAGGAACTCAGCAGGCGTCTCAAATATGGCATAAAACAAGCGCATATTACGTCCGGCCAGAAATACTGCTATGACAAAAGCACCCCAGGGAAGACTCATTAGTAAAAAATAAAAAACCATTACAGTTAATAACCAGGGATGGTAGATTTTTATATCAAAAAGATAAATCGCAATGAAAGCAAAAGCAATAAAGCTTAATATTCCTGTCACAAGTCCAGAAAAAGCATTGCTCACTAACCAGAAGATACGAGAAACTGGAGATAAATAGACTATTTCTAAAACGCCGAAATCCCGTTCAAAGCTTAAGCGTCCACCAATATTAATATATTCTAAAAAAAGGTGAAGAACAAAAATGCCTGTTAATAAGTAAGTCCACAAGGGAAGTGAATGAGTAAAACTTGGCACTATATTTTCTCCACTCTTACCCGTGAATGGGCTATAGGTAAAATAAAGGGTGACAACCAGAATGAGGGGCCAGGTAACTTGCTGAAGTATCAAAATTAATGGACTTATATATGATCCTTTTAAGCCTCTTAATACTTGCCAGTAAAGAATATTTGATCGGGTTTTAAAATAATGAAACATATGTATCCTTTCTTATTGTTGATTTCTGGTTTCCTGGTTTAATTTAATCACTGCATCCTCTAAAGTGGTTTTTTCCAGTAAATAACTTTTGGTTTTAATCCCAATTCTGGATAAATTAGCTATTACATCAGAGACTGGGATTTGATGACTCTTAATTTTTAAAATCCATTGTTCATCTGGGGTTTGAGTTAGTGAAAAGGGCAAGTTGATACTCTTTTTTAGAATCGATTCAGTGAATGAAGCATGCTGATCAAATAAAAAATGATGAACAGGAGTCAGGCCAAGTTGTTGATATAAGTCAGCAAAAGTACCATTAAAAATGAGCTTTCCTTGGAAAAGAATTCCAATCTTTTCACACAGTTCTTCAATTTCTGACATATAATGACTGGTTAGAATTAAAGTGCGATTATTTTTTTTTACCAGCTTTTCTTTAATAAAAGTACGGATTTCTCTGGCAAATTGAACATCTAAACCCAAAGTTGGTTCATCTAAAAAGAGATATTGTGGATCATTGATTAATCCCCTGGCAATGGAAAGCCTTTGTTTCATCCCTCTGGAATACCTCTCAACTCGTTGATCTGCTGCCTTTGTCAGTCCAACCAATTCCAATAGGGCTTCGGTTTTTTGTTTTGCCTTTTTTCCTTGCAAATGATAAAGAGAAGCAAAGTATAAAAGATTTTCCCGTCCAGTTAATCGGAAATATAGCATTCGATCACTTCCGGTTACCATATTGACTAGTGGACGAATTTTTTTTTCTTGCTGAACAACATTGATACCACCTAATAATATTTCTCCGCTTGTTGGTTTTAATAAAGTACACATCATTTTAATGGTTGTAGTTTTACCAGCACCGTTTACTCCTAAAAGTCCATAAACTCCCCGATCAATAGTCAGGTTTAAGCTATCAACCGCTTTTTTTTGAGAAGATGGTTTTTTTAATAAAAACCCATTTTGATATATCTTGGATATGTTTTTCAATTCAATCATCATTAACTCCATATTTTATTTATTAATTTTAAAAAGGGCTCGGGCTCTAGGATAAATAGTTTTCTAAAGCATTTATTTCAATCCTTTTCAGTAATGAAAAAGACAAGATTAAAATAATAAAAGTTTTACTTGCTTCTATAATAAACAGCACTGGATCAAGGGAATACAAATTACCTTGAAGAAAACCCTGTTTAATCCAAATAATTGCTTGAGGTAAAGATAACCATTTAGCCATGGTAGATAGCCAGATAGGTAAAAACTCTATAGGAAAAAGATAACCTCCAATTAACAGTAAGATAGGCAGAATAGTATTTTGAATAAAAAAAGTATCTTTTAAATAAATCATTAGTAAACTGGTCAATAAGGAAATTCCGAATAATGTAAGCCAGAGGAGAAAAAATCCAGGAATGATCAATGAGAAGTCGATGTGAAAGGGAATTTTTAAGATCATTGCAAAGTTGAGGATAATTAGTATATCAATAGCTGTTAAAAATAATTGAGTAAGTTGAGTGCCTACATAGTATTGCCAGCGGGTATGCGGGCATAGTAAAATAGCTTCTAAAGTTCCGGCTCGTCTTTCTGTCATTAAAGTACGACTGACATTTAAAAAAACATTATGGGTAATGCCATAAAGAAGAGAACCAATCATGATATAACCTAAAAAGTGTTGTTCTCCTGTATATTGCTGAAATTCCGGTGAAATTTTTTGCTGATAAATTTGATAGACAATCAGGCTTGTGCTGATAGTAAAGAGGATAAAAGTAATCCGGCTGATTACAAAATCAATATACTCTCCCCGGAGAGCTGAAATTAAATTTTTTTTAAAGACCGAGTAAATAATCATAAATATTCCTGTTATAGTTAGTTCGTTTTTTGGCGAACTAACTATAACAAATTAATTTTAATCAGGCAATAGAAAAGTTTAGTAATTAAATAAGTAATATTATGAAATGCTAATTGAGATTAGTCAATGAATTTTAATGTTTCAATAACTCTAAAGTTAAAAAGCTTTGGAAAGGGAACAGAGAAAAGAGCATTTATTTTTTTATAACCCTTTTTTAAAATTACATTTTTTTATTCTTACTATAAATTTAGAAATTTGATTTTTAGATTTATAAATTCTTTAGTGAATTCTTAAAAAATAAAAAAACTATAAAAAATATATCACTTCCCCTACAAAACCCTGACACTCTTGTCCATATTTCTATGGTATTATCTTTTTTATAGCCAGAAATTGAATCTAAACCAGTTTTTTTATAAAAAAGGTGTAATATGTATAACTTATTATCTATTTAGTTACTAAAAAAAATTTTAATGTTACACATTCTTTAATAATTGTTGACAAAAATGTAAATTTTTGTTACATATTTTAGCGAATATAAACAAAGTATTGATTTATCTTTCTTGCACTAATCGTTTTTTACAATATGTTTATCAACTTTTAACATAATATTTTTAAAGGATATTATATGGAGAAAAAAAGTAAACTATCGCTCTTTATCATCATTCTCATTTTAACCTTATCCACTGCCTTTTTACTAAAACATTTTTTGTATGATCCCCATGTCCAGGAAAAGAAAAAAGATCAGATTGTCAAACTCATTCACCTTTATTTTGAACAGGAAGAGTATGATATTGCTCAGAATATGACAGAAAGGTTGTTGATTGATCACTCAGATGATATCGAATTAGTAACATTATTAAATAATATCCTTTTAGCAAAACGGCAGCAGGCATTGCAGAAAGAACAGAAGTACTTTGGCGATCTGGCCAAATTGCTGGCTGATAATTCTTTGTTAATGATGAATAAAAATAAAGATCGCCTCAATGAACTGAGTGACTTATTTTCTCATGAGTTAAAAAAAATGACTGAGTTACAAAAAGTGACACTTGATTCTCATTCAGAAGAAATTGAAAAACTCATCAATGAAGGTGTGGATTTATATAATCAGGGCAATATACTGGCAGCTAAAGAGAAGTTTTCAGCTGTTTTAAAATTGGACGAAGCAAATCCATATGCCAATGCCTATTATGGTGCTGTTTTATATGAAGAAAATCCCATGGATGCCAAACGTTTGGAAATGGCAACTAAAAAATGTAAAAAAGCTTTAGATCAGGTCAATACGATAGAAATCGCTCATTTTATCTTAGGCAATGTCTATGAAAAAAAACGTTTGTATGATTCTGCCATAAAAGAGTATTTAGAAACACTGAAAATAAATCCGGAAAACTATTTTGCTTTTTTTAGAACCGGAATGATTTATTCGAGATTGAGTCAATATGAAAAGGCCATTCAATACCTTAAAAACTCGGTTAAAGTCAACAGAGAGTTTGTAGATGGTTATTATTATCTTGCTGATTCGGAAATACAATTAGCGAATTATTCATCTGCTTTAAAATATCTGGATAACCTGCTTGATATTGATGAAGATTTCCACCAGGCTTATATTCGTAAAGCTGAAATCTATCGTTTAAACCGGGATTATGAACAAGCTGCCATAAATTATGATAAAGCCGTTGCTCTTAATAAACATTATGAGACCTACTATTACCTGGCAGATTGTTACCAGCGTTTAGGTCAGGAAATAAAGGCTGTCTTAACTTATGAAAGTTCTCTTAAACACAATCAATTAGCCAATGAAAAAGACCAACTGTTTTTGATCAACTCTTATCAGAAGCTGATTGGAATAAAATCAGAATCAGGTAAATTATTAGAAGCTTTAGGTTATGCTAATTCTGGAAAAAAGAAATTAGGTGATAAAAGTATTGATATTCTCCTGCTGGCAGCAGATTTAAATTATTCTTTAAAAAAGTATGAACCCGCTGCTAATGACTATTTAAAGGTATTATCCCTGTTGAATGAATCAGAGGAACACTACCAGATCTACCACAAACTGGGCAAAAGCTTATTTGAACAAAAAAAATATGCACAGGCAGAGCAGTATCTGTCAAAAGCCATTGAAATAAATGTTACCTATTTTCCAGCTTATGAAGAATTTGTCAAACTCCAGGTGGAGCAAAAGAATATAAAAGCAGCAAGAAAAATGATCAGTCAATTTGGTGATACCAATCAGCCCAATAATGGTGAAATTGATATTCTGATGGCTTTAGTAAAGAAAGGTAAAAAATAAGTAT
>JAKSBL010000296.1 GCA_022361115.1 Spirochaetota bacterium
AGTAGATGTTCACAGCATACATCTTTATAAGCACGTGCAATGTAGCAATTGAGGGAACACTCGAAGCGCCTCATGATCCGCTTCTTCATTTTCTTTAAAAAGATAAGTGAATGCACCATGTTCTTCATACATTTGTACAGCAAACTTTTTGACATCCATACAATTTGCTTGTTCAGGAAAAACAAGATAATCATAAACAAACTGGTCTGAATAATCAGCGATTAAGGAATCATGAGAGAGAAGTAAATGTATCTTCTTTGAAAACAACAAATCTTCATCATAATTCACCCCTTGATGAAACTGATCATAGTAGTTGGGATACTGTCTTAAAAGGCTTTGTAAATTAAGAATAAAATTATTTGGTAATCTATTAGGAATATAAAAATATATCTGATGAAAAACCTCGGGATGTAAATCAAAATATTGTTGATAATATTGGAGGATTTGAGCATACTCTATTTTACCATCAATCAAAAAAGAAGCGGATTGCATATATGGATTGCTAAATAAATCAACAACTCCATTCTTAACATCTAACCAGGAATACATTTTATGATTTCTCAAAAAAAACTCTTTCTGATAAGAGATCCCTTTTTCCTGTTCCAGGTAAAAAAATATTTGTTTGATTTCCTCAATATTTATACTCCCATTCTCTTTAACTAGATAGGGAGGATTTGGATCAAAATCAAAACTATTGTGGATAAAATGATCATACAACTCTGTTCCAGGTAATAATTGAAGATGATAAAAATCAGCATATTGGAGTAAATCAGCCTGATCGAGATACTCAATAGTTGCTAAAATGGATTGTTGAGTATCCCCTGGTAAACCAATTATGAAATCCAGCATAGGAGTTATCCCTTCTTGGATTAATAAATTGACAAAACTTTTTAAATCTTTCAGTTCCTTGCCCCTTTTTACTCGCTTTAAAATTGTTGATTGAAATGATTGGATACCCAATTCTAATTCTTTAAACCCTGCTTTTGCTAATAGCTTTATATCTTCTAAAGTTAAAAGTTCGGGTCTAGCTTCTGCAAACAACTTAATTCGTTGATGTTGATTGAGTTCAATGATTGCAGATAAGTATTCTCTAAATCGATTTCTGTCCCGGTTAAAAGTCGGTGCCAACAAGTAAATTTCTTTTACTGATTCATTGCGGAAAATTGTATTTATTGATTCATGAAATAACTCTGATTGAATTGAAGTAATCATGTTTCTGGATTTACCATAAGCACAAAAATTACATTGAAAAGGACACCCCCTTTCTGTTTCCAGATAAACTAATGGTTGATGAGTCTCTTTTATTTGACAAACAAGATAATCTGGGAGATATTCATTAAAATTTACCACTGTCTTATTTTTGATATATTTAACTTCAGGGCCTTTTCCTTTACTAATAGCAGTGATTAATTCTAAAAAAAGGTATTCCCCTTCCCCTTCAATGAGGTAATCAAAAGACTCGCTTAACGCATCAGATCTTTGAGTACAGACCTCAGGGCCACCGCTGACAGTTATTATACCAGCTGCTCTCAAATTCTTGGAAATAATGATATTTCTATCAACATTCCAGAGATAAGAAGAAAAGCCAACTAAATCAGGCTTGAACGCTATGATTTTTTGAGCAATAGCCAGATTATGATAGTGTGCTACAACTGAAGGCTCTAATTCTATGACTTCAATCCAGGTAAATTTATTTTTCCGGACAATTGCTTTAATATAGTCAGCAAAAAGAGTATGGCCGGTCTTTTCTTGGTGTAATTCATAACCAGGAATTGGCAGGTTTAATAATAGTATTTTAAATTTTTTAATCATAAATTATTAATTTAAGGTGAATTCACTATAATTTTATCTTGTAATGAGTATTTTATCATATTTCTGATCCTTCAATACCGGTTTTTTAGGAAAACAAGTATATGCAACCAAACCAGATACCAACATCAATAAAATGAATAACTTGGTGAAAACTGGGGATAAAATAATATCATAAATCCAAGGAGGAACAAAAAAAGCTCTCGAACTCTTAATGGAATAGAGATATATTTATTTTAAAACCTTTGATTGACTTTATTTATTTTATGATTATATTGTTTAAAAGTCCAAGTCTGATATTAATACAAAACAACCGAAAAAAGATATATTTTAAAGATAAAATGAAGATATTTACTAATGATTTAGAAGCGGAATTTGTTAAGAGACCAAATCGGTTTATTATCATTGCTGCTAATCAATCTCATATGATCAGAGTACATTGCCCTAATCCAGGCAGGTTACATGAAATATTAGTGCCGGGCACTAAAGTTATTTTGGAAAAAACCCAGGATCCCTTAAGGAAAACCCGCTATTCACTAGTCGGCGCTTATTATCAGGGCAAAGTTATTCCACTCTATTCCAGCAGAGCAAATCAGATTTTTAAAAAGCTTATTTTACCACTGAAATTTCCAGATTGCAAATATCACAAAGCTGAATACCAATTTGAAAATAGCCGGTTTGATTTTTTTATTCAAACAGAAAAACAGGAAATCCTGATTGAAGTTAAAGCCTGCACTTTAGTAGAAGAGCAGACTGCTATGTTTCCGGATGCCCCTTCTGAAAGAGCTAAAAAGCACATTGAAGAATTAGCCGCTTTACAAGATCCTCAAACTGGACAAATTTGTTTCATTATCAATCATCGAGATGCAAAACGGTTTATCCCCAATCTCCATACTGATATAAAATTATACAAAACATTATTGGGATTAAAAGAAAAAATAAAATTGATGGCAATTAGCATTGATACAGACTCTCAAGGTAATACCACAGTTATTAATCCGAATATCCCTATCCATTTTCCTATTTCAGATTTAGAAAATCTGAATACAGGAATTTATATGCTGTTAATTCATTTAGAACAGCCCAAAACTATTAATATTGGAAAATTGGGAAGCATCAAGTTTAAAAAAGGTTATTATATCTATTGCGGATCAGCTAAGAAAAACTTAAAACAAAGATTAGCCCGACACTTAAGAAGAACAAAAAAGCTAAAATGGCACATTGATTATCTGATAAATCAGGCAGATCAAATAAAAGACTTTCCAATTTATACACTAAAAGATTTAGAATGTACTTTATCACAAGATTTACAAAAATTAACAGATATAAATGTGAAAAATTTTGGTTCTAGTGACTGTCATTGCTCCAGCCACCTCTATTACTTTGAAGATTATCCCCTGCATAACAACAATTTTCTCAAATTACTTTTTCACTATCGACATACAAAAGCATTTTAGTAATTTCAAAATATTTTTGAACTAGATTCTTTTTTCTAAAAGAGAATTGAGAACTATTTCTGGCCCAAACAGATTTCGTTTTAATTGTTGTTTTAATTTCATAAAATAAATATCATGGTGTATGTGTTCTGCTACAATAGATACGAGTAAGGGATTCTCGGTGAAAGTTCCCATTAAAACATCTGTATCACGGTTACTGCCTATAATAACTTTTTTTAAATCTACTACAACCATAAATCGAATTTCTTCACACATTTCATCCAAATCGATAGGGTTATAATAAAGTTCAATATCTAAATCCATTTTATCGATTGGATCAAAAGTAAAAACAATCACCCGGACACCTCTGGCAAGGACTTCTTGCAATTCAGCTTTAAAATATTTTAAATCATGACAGGTGTTAATTAAAATTTCTTTTTGAGCTTCAAGGATAAGGCTTTTTACTTTTTCGATAAAAACATCTTCCCCTTTGATGTTGATAAAATCATGAGTTCTTTCCTTTTGATAAAGATTAGCAAACTCTTTTGTCAAAAAAGAAAAAGAATCAGCATAATTTGATTTCATTCTAGCAATCAGTTGTTGAGGATCTTCTGCAACATATTCACTGGTAGAACTATTGATAAGAAACACCACACCTTTTTCATATAAAGTATTCAATGCACTGTAAACAGATGAGCGGGACATATTCAATAATTTGGCAATTTGTGAACCATTTGATTGTCCTGCCTTGACTAACTGTATATATACCAGACATTCAGTCCGGGTAAAACCTAGTTTTTCCAAATGACTTATCATTTTTTTCATAATATTCCCTTAGATCAGGCTACATCCTCAGTGACATGGTGAATCCATTTACCAGATCGAAACCGCAATAAAGCAATGCTCATTTTTATGATTTCATCAACCATGACCATTAGTATAACATAATAAACGGGAAGTTTTAAAACAAATGCGCCAACTAATGCTATTGGAATTCCTACTAACCAGATCGTACTTACATCAATCATAAAGGCATATCGTGTATCACCTCCACTGCGTAAGATCGAACCAAAGAGAAACATATTCGTAACTTTAATCCAGAGCACCCCTGAAATGACCATAATAATATTTTTGGCATAAACTTTTGTTAGCTCTGATACTTTGTATATTTTGATCATCAATTCACCTGTAAAAAAAAGGAGTAATCCCATCAAGACTGCACCACCAATTCCAATAAAAATATATCGCTTAGCATAAACTCTGGCTAAATGGTCTTGTGCCTCTCCAATTTTTTTGCCAATCATAATAGAACAGGCACTGCTTAAACCTAAAAAAATAACAAAAGCAAAACCTTCAATTGAAGCGACAATATTAACAGCTGCTATGGATTCAGTGCTAATCCGCGCATAAATGGCATTATAAGCGGCAACTCCAGTGACCCAAAGGACTTCATTAGCAGTTACTGGTAAAACTACTTTGGCAATTTTGACTAAAAAAGTTTTGCTGATTTTATTCAAAATTTTAAAATTAAACTTTAACTCAGGATAAAAGATCAGACCAATGGAAACCAGCAAAAAAAGTTCTAAAAATCGTGCTATCACTGTTGCTAAAGCTGCACCTGGTATCCCCATTTGTGGAAATCCAAATTTTCCAAAAATCAATAAATAATTTAGAAATGTATTTAAACCGATTGCAACTAGGTTAACTACCATTGGTAAAATCACTTTTTCTATACTTCTCAAAGTTGAGGCAAAACCTGAAGTCATACCTGCTGCTAAATAGGAAAATCCAATCAACTTTAAATATTTCATACCAGCTGTTACCACTAATTGATCATCAGTAAATATCCTCATGACCCATTGCGGAAAAAACAATACAGTTAAAAAAACAATGATTGAACTGATAAAAATAATGAAAAGAGAGAGAACTAAAATTACCTTGATATTATCTAAATCTTTTTTCCCCCAAAATTGTGCCGTAAAAACAGATGCCCCACTTGTCACTCCAAAATATAAAAGGGTTAAAATAAAACTGACTTGATTGGCAATACCTACTGCTGCAACACTAACATCTCCCAGCTGACCAATCATCATCACATCGACCAGATATAGTAAAGACATAAATGCATGTTGAGCAATTGCCGGTAAAGCTAAATAGAACATATTTTGAAGAAAGCTTTTCTCCTTACTCATGATCAGTTGATTCATTATTTATTCTCCATTCATATTGTTGTACATATTGTACAACAATATGAATAATTGTCAATATAAATTTCCCGAAGGATCAGGATACTTTCTCCAGATAACTGTTAAAATGTTTTTAAGAAAAAGTATATTATTGCAACATAAAGGATATTTATCTTAAAGGAGCACAAAATCAAGGAGTTCAAACAGAAATAAAAATTCACACCCAAGACTTCTTAAGGAAGCTAAATCATTTGAAGAAGTTCTCTGAATATGTTAAAATACTAAAAAATCTTATCAAAAATTTAAAAAACAAAAGGATTAATTATGAAATTTTGCTGGACCTCCCTTTATGTAAACAATATGGAAGAATCGCTGAAATTCTATCAAGAAATTGTCGGATTGAAAATCGACAGAAAATTGCAAGCTGGTCCAACCATGGATATTGTATTTTTAGGAGACGGGGAAACGAAAATTGAACTGATTGCGGATCAATCGAAAAACAAGGTTGATTTAGGAAAAGATATCCTTATGGGTTTTACGATTGATTCGGTTGAAGAAAAACTGGCTTTTTTAAAGAGTAAAGGAATCAATATTCATAGCGGTCCTTTTCAGCCAACCCCTCAGACAAAATTCTTTTTTGTAGAAGATCCAAATGGCTTAAAAATTCAATTTGTTCAAATT
This sequence comes from Spirochaetota bacterium, assembly GCA_022361115.1. Lineage (GTDB taxonomy): Bacteria > Spirochaetota > GWE2-31-10 > GWE2-31-10 > GWE2-31-10 > JAKSBL01. The sequence goes on from JAKSBL010000296.1 coordinate 6,113, forward strand.
TTATGAATTAAAGCTAATATTTTTAATTAAATCTTAAATCAGGAAGTATTGATTGAGCACTAATTTTGCTGCTTCAGTACCAACTGTTACAGGATCATATCGAAGTGGGATAATTTCAATTGGCTGACTCATCTGCTCTTCAATTAATTTCATTGTTCTTTGAACCAGTATCTGGGAAAGTTTTTTTGAACGGGAAATCACTAAAAATGTAGTACAATTAAATATCTTAAAGAGATTTCGAATACCTACAAATAAGATCTGGGCTTTTTGTTCAATAATATCTATTGTCTCAGGAGAATCAAAATTAGAATTTTCATCTATCTCCTCAATTGAATTTACCTTTAATAAGGACTTGAAATCATTTAAAAAAGCATCTTCAGATAAATAGGTTTCTAAACAGCCGGTCCCACCGCATTCACAAGACTTACCCTGCCAATCGATTGACATATGGCCAAACTCCAGGGTTGTGTTATCCTGAGCAATAAATACCTGGCCATTGTTAATCAACGCCCCTCCTACTCCACTTCTTATTAAAATTGTTAATACAGATCCATTAATAGTATTTTTTAACTTATAATATTCACTTAATCCAATGATCGAACAATTATTATGGACGTAAATTGGAGTTCCAAACTCTTGTTTTAAAAGTTTTGCAATCTCAAAATTTTTCATATCCTTAATTCGGGTATAAGAAACGACTAAGCCCTGTTCAATATTGACACGTCCTGGTGCACAGATTCCAATTCCCAGAATTTTTTTCTCTGAGATTTTAGCTCCTTTGATTGAGTTATGAATGAGTTGGCTGAGAAAATTTAAAACTTGTGAAGCTGTATATCCCTGCGGTAAATCTGTAACTTTATGAAATAGAGCATGGCCAGTAAAATCAGTAATAACTATGGTAGCCTGTTTTGACCAAAAATCTACTCCAATGGAATAAAAATGTCGGGCATTCAAAGTATAATAGACTGGTTTTCTCCCTTTTTTATCAGAATTTCCTTTCTCTTGACTCGTATTACCCTTCATGATTTGAATCAATCCTTTTTTTTCTAAAGCACTAAATATCCGAAAAACGGTTGGTGGCTTTAATCCACTCTTCAGGCAAGCTTCAGACTGTGAAAGAATTTGATGTAAATATAACAAATGAAGAATTACCTTCTCATTATGCTCTCGTATATCTGTAGAACGTAAGGTTTTACTTTTTTCTTTCAAAAAATTCTCCTTAAAATAATTAATTCTACTTTACAACTATAGAGTAATGTATTATAGTAATGATGTCAATTATTTTCTTTCTGAAAGAAATTAAATATTGTGTTGGCAATTTTTAGCAAGCAAGAAATAAATTCAAAAAGCTTAGTTTATTAAAAATTGCAACCTTATCCTTTATAAAAGGATAAAATATTGGAAGGGAGTTATTATGAAACGACGATCAAAAATCTTAACTGCGATTTTTATGGCTTTTTTAGCTGTAGCTATTTGTACTTCTTTTTTCTTTAAAAAGAAAGAAGTTGTTATTAAATGGCCATGTATTTGGGTAGGACAGGACTCAAAAGCAAATACTGTTGCTACTTTAGTTGATCAATTTAATGCTGCTCACGAAGGCAAAATAAGAGTCGAAATTGAACCACAACCAAACTATGATGCATATGAAGATAAGATCAGAGCATCCATTGCAGCTGGACAGGTTCCTGATGTATTTACCATGAAACTCAACCCAACTACTGCTGCTTTTTATGATGGCGATATTTTGATGGATTTCAAAGAAGAATTAAACAAAGGCTGGAAAAATGATTTTATTTCCAGTAATTTAGCTGAATGTGAAATCAATGGAGCTATTAAAACCTTACCCTATGAAACTGCTTTAACTCCTATTTGGGTGAATGAAGCTCTATTTAAACAAGTTGGTGTAGATTCATTTCCTAAAACCTTTGATGAATTTTGGACAGCATGTGATAAATTAAAAGCTGCTGGTTTTGTACCTATGTCACATATGACTGGTGGTTCTAATGCCTGGACCAGTATGCTCTGGTATTCACACCTGGTAGCCGGCTTTGGTGGGCCAGATGTGATGAATAAACCATTTGATGATCCTGCCTATGTAAAAGCAGCTGAAATCTTGTTAAAAATGTATTCTGATGGCAATACAACAAAAGATGCTGTGGGAGGAGATGCAGGTGTATCTGGCGGACATTTCTTAGCAGGTCGAACTGCAGTTTTTATCAATGGCCCCTGGTATATCGGACGTGTTAAAAAAGACGCCCCAGAAGTTTATGCTCAAACAAAAATTTTATCAGCTCCTCAAGTAGCTGGTGGACAGGGTGGTGCACAAGTTGGATTCTTATTAACGAATTTTGCTGCTGCCAATACAAAAGACAAAAAGAAAAAAGAAGCTGTCGTAACATTCTTAAAATGGATGACTCAACCAGATAATGTTAAACAAATCTCTTTGGCTGCAGGTTCTCTATTTGCAGTGAAATTTGATGTAGGTTCTGGTGATAATATTGATCCTTTACAGAAGCAATTTGTTGAAGCATCTAATAATGCTACCTTTACTGTTAAAGCCCTTTCTTTTGCTGTCAACAATGAAGTGGTAACTGCCTTTGGTCAAGAGTTAGGCAAAATGGCCTTAGGAAAATCAACTCCAGAAGAATTTGTTGCTGCTTTAAAGAAAAAACTGAAATAATGTTTTATAATAAAAACAGGTGTCTTAAAAGAGACACCTGTTTTTCACTCAAGTTTTTAGTGAAAAAAGGTAATGAGAAAAAAAATACTACTTTGATTAAACTTAGGACTTTTTATGATTAACCAAAAGAAAACCAACAAAAATTGGCCTGGAATCATTTTGTTTTTAATTCCAATCTGTCTTCTCTACTTCACTTTTTTTATTTATCCCATTTGTTTTGTTGGATATGTCAGTTTTATGGAGTGGAATGGGATCAAGGATATGGTTTTTATTGGGATAGATAATTATATCAATCTTTTTACAGATGAAAATTTTCTTATTGGGATTAGAAATAATTTTATTTGGGCTTTATCCCAGGGTTTTATTCAGGTCGGTCTGGCGCTTTTAATTGCCCTGATACTAGCCAGAAAACCCCGTGCCTGGAAATTCCTGCGAACAACCTATTTTCTTCCTAATGTTATATCTCAGATAGCAATTGCCATGATGTGGATGGCTATTTTTAATCCTGAGTATGGTATTTTAAATTACTTTTTAAATAGCTTAGGCTTGGAAAACTGGACTCATAATTGGCTGGGGGAAATAGAAACCGCTCTCTTTTCTATCATTTTTCATCAGGTCATCTATATTGGATATTTTATGATTATTATCTTAGCTTCTGCTATGTCTATACCAGAAACCTTGTATGAAGCAGCTGAAATAGATGGAGCCAATACTCTGCAACAGGAGATTCATATTACATTGCCCCTAATTCGTCCCATGATCATAACAGCAACCACCTTAGCAATGGCTTATGGATTACGGCACTTTGAGGCAACTTTTTTAATGACCGAAGGGGGTCCGGCTAATAGTACCAATGTAATGGGTATCCATTTATACCAAAAATGGAAAGCCCTGGAATTTGGCCAGGCAAATGCCACAGGAACCATTTTGATTGTCTTAGGTGCTTTGGTTATTGTTCTGATTCAAAGAATATTTGGCCGCAATGATTCAACTGCAGAAAATACACAATAGGGGAGATTATATGAATAATAAAACCATTTCAATTATACTGAATACTGTTAAATGGATATTTCTTATTATTATGTTATTGCTAGCCGTTATCCCTTTGATCTGGCTTTTTATCACTTCTTTTAAGACAAATATAGAATTACAAACCAATCCCTTTGCATTACCCAAGGTTCCGCAATTCCAAAACTATTTAAATGCAATCCAGATCTCTGATTTACATATTCTCTTTTTTAATTCTGTAGTGGTTGCTACCTGCGCTACTATTTTAAATCTGATCATTACTTCTATGGGAACCTTTGTTATTGCCCGGGAAGATTTTCCTTTTAAAAAAGTACTCTTGGTTATTTTTCAAGCAGGCGTACTCGTTCCTATTATTTCACTCATGGTTCCCTATTTCAAAGTGATTTCATTTTTAAAATTATATAATACAAAAGTAGCTTTAATCCTGGTTTATGCAGCTGTTAATATACCGGTTTCTGTATTTTTATTGCATTCTTTTATGTCAGGTATCCCTAAAGAATTAGAAGAAGCAGCAATTATCGATGGCTGTTCATTTATTCAAAGATATACCAAGATTATTTTCCCATTATCGACTCTCGGACTGGTAACAGCAGGTACATTTGTCTTTATCTATTGTTGGAATGAGTTTATTTATGCTCTATTGCTCACCTCTTCGGTGAAGGCCAGAACCCTGCAACTGGGAATCCGGTTTTTTTCCAGTCAGTTTTTTACTGATTATACTTCCATGTTTGCAGCAATCATTTTAGTGATTATTCCAACCATTATTGTCTATGTTTTCCTGCATGAAAAAATTATTACAGGTCTGACTGCAGGATCTACAAAAGGATAATTGGAAAATTCATGTGATGCAAAGACTATAAATTTACCAGTATTTTTCTCATTTTAAACCAGAAAGTATTGATTGAGTACTAATTTTGCTGCTTCAGTACCAACTGTCACCGGATTATATTGAAGGGGGATAATTTCAATTAGATGACTGGTCTGTTCTTTAACCAGATTCATAGTTCTTTGAACCAGTAACTGGGAAAGTTTTTCCGAACGAGAAATTACCATAAATGAAGAACAATTAAAAATTTTAAAGAGACTTCGAATACCAATAAACAATATCCGAGCTTTATAATCTATAATTTTAACCACTGCAGGTGTATCCAGCTCAGATTGTCCATCTATTTGCTCAACTGTATTTATCTTTAATACTGGTTTTAAATCACTCAAAAAAGCATCTTCTGATAAATAGGTTTCTAAACAGCCTGTTCCGCCACACACACAGGGTTTACC
>JAKSBL010000488.1 GCA_022361115.1 Spirochaetota bacterium
GTGCGCCTAATTGTCCAACCATAGCAGTATCTGCAATCAATAAGAGATAGTGAGAAATATTTCCAGCCAATAAAGGAAAGCCAAGCTGAATAATTTTTGTAATATGGTATTTTTTTAATAAATCAGTCATAGTTATCCAACTAGAATAAAATAAGACTGGAGTATAACACATTATAGAAATAACTGACAATGTTTTTCTATTAATAATATTTACACTTATCTTTAACTGGTTTTCCTAAGAAGTTAGTGATACTATTTGACTATAGTCACTGTTTTTATTATGATTGCCCTTTAATTGAAAATATTGGAGGGCAAATAGAAAAGTGGAATCAATCTTGTTCAATTTGTAAAACAAGATCAACAATGGAAAATATCTTTTATGCAATGGCAGGATAAATAAGTACCAAAGAAAAATTCAGAATTTTGCAGGAGCCCCATAATTTTTTTTAGTGAACAATTTCATTGTATTTGAAAAAAAAATGTTAAAATAAAGTATTATTTTGAAAAAAAAGAAAGTAATCCCAATTTTATTGGCTTAAAAAACAAATAAAGGAAAACTTTATGGTAATATTATACGGAGTTAATCATTATGGAAAAGAGAATTATCATATCGAGTATGGTGAATGTCAGCAATGTGGTCAAACTGGTCAACTCTCTTCTTATGATACAGCCCAATTTTTTACTCTGTTTTTTATACCACTCATCCCATTAGGCAAAAAACGAATCATTGACCAGTGCCCTAATTGTAAAAAACACTATGAAATCCGCTTATCAAAATACTATAAACAAAAAGAAGAAGATTTACATGACATAAATAATAAAATCCAGCAGGGTGAGGAAATTGAGAAAAATACAATTAATTTAATTCATATACTCTTTCAATATGCTCAATTTGATGAGTATTTAAGATTGTCAGATGTATTAGCAGCTAAATCTCATAGTAATACAGACATTCTAAACCTGCTTGCTGTTAAGTGTTATCAACTCGGATCTTATGAAAAATCTATTAGATATGCAAATCAGTCTTATCAGATAAATCAAAATTCTGATGCAATTAGTATTTTATCTTCTGCATCCGCAGGTTTAGCACAAAAGCTTTATGAGAAAGGGAAATATCCCGATGGATTGAAGCACTTGAGAGATTTGATCATTCTGGATCCTGAAAAAGCAGATGATCAAGAGATAAAATCATTGATTGAAATTGGGGAGAAAAGTCAACCAGTAGCAGACCAGCTGACTCCTGTTATTGAATACCGCAAAAAAGGGACCCCAACTATTCTTCCCACCCTGATACCTGCAGGATTGCTGCTAGCATTAGCAGTATTTATAGGCAGTATCTTTGTTTATGATACTTTTTTTTATGAAGTTTGGTTAGTTAATGGATTAAAAGAAGCTTATTCGGTGACTATTAACAAAAAGGAATACCAATTACCAGAATCCGGACAAATCAGAATTGTAGTTAACCAAGATGTTCTTAATTTTTCTGAAGATTCTGATTTGATTCATATTACAGAAAATCAAATTGATCTAAAGAAGGGAGAGGATTCTGATGCTGTTTTTATTATCAATCCAGATCAACAGGCAATGATTATAAAAGAAAAAACCATTTATTCTATGAATCCGGAAGCGGGTATTGATAACCCTTATGAATTTTTTATTGGAGATTTTACTTACCAAATCGATGATATTGATTATTTTTTTGAAGAATTTCCTGAAACAATTAAACTTTCTTCATCATTAGATGAAGAAATTAAGCACAGAGTCTATCACCATATTGCATCTGATTCTCAGGAAATCTTAGAAATATTGATTTATCATGGCGACAGGGAAAAAATTGCCAAATATCTGGATAAATATCTCCCATTTCATCGAGCTGATAACTATGCCTTATCAGTTTATATCAGTCAATATGCAGGTGATCGGAATGAGTCAGAAATTCGTTCTTTTTTAGAAAAATATTTATATCAGGAACCTGTTTCCATTGAATGGCATCGAAGCTATCAGGAATTTATGAGCCGTGCTTTTCCTGAAGTTGATATTTACCAACATTATTTACAGAATTATCAGCAAAATTCTCAAAATCCTATGTATGCTTATTTACTAGGGAGAATAGAGGAAGATGAAGATAAAGCTTTTCAATACTACCAGTTATCAGAAAATGGTTCAGAGCCAATCGGGTATGGCTACCATGCTATTGCTTATCATTATATGTGCAAGGGGGATTTCCAAAATGGTTATTCCTATGCAGTAAAAGCTTATGAAACTGATAATAAAAGTTTTTTTTCTACCTACTATGTAATGAGTGAAGCAATGAATAAAATTGATCCAATCTTAAAAGACTATGAAGAAAGATGGTTGCTGGATCAGAGCCATTATTCAAATACCTATAATTATTTATATTACTTATGGTTAGCTGATAATGAAGAAAAAGCACAGGAAGTACAGGATACTTATCTGATAAATGCTTATGAAGAAGACATTCCCATTGCTCAAGCTTACTTTCAGGCACTTTACCATTATCTCAATGGAAATTTAAATCAATGTAAAGAAGCTCTCAGTGGGTTAGATGAATATAATAGTGATCCCTATTTATTGGCGATACTCAATAAGGATGTAGAAGCCTTACAGGAGCAAATCGGTGATTGGGGCAATCTGGAAAATTATTGTGTTTTATATATTTTAAGTAAAAATCAAAAAGCTGGTGATATTGCAAAATATGCTTATGATAAAATTATGGAACTATTACAGGATGGTGAAAAGGAAGAACAAAAATTGTATCAAATGCTTGTTCAAAAAAAAGGTGTAAATTTTTCCGAATTTGTTGATTTAAATTTAGTCCCTGAATTAAAAAGGGTAATTGCTACAATGGTTGGCTTAGCTTATCCAGGGGCAAAAAAGCAATTTTTTGCTTATGCAAATCAATTGAATCAATTTAAATCGACTCCCTACTGGTTAATAAAAGAAACCACATCTGATTAAAGAAATACGATTAAAGAAATACGGATAAATCCATTTGCTGAAATATCAAAAACCTGGAATTTAGATCCTCAAAAAGGAGAAAGGGTAAAAATCATTGCAAAAAAAAGAATTGAAATTTGAGTTCTTCATTTAAAAGAAAAAAAGAGGCTGGGTCATAACCCAGCCTCTTTTTATTAAAGCTTAATCAATACTGACAATTTTTACTTCAAATGTCAGGTTTTTACCTGCTAAAGGATGTTTTAAATCCAGAACCACAGCTTCATCTTTTATTTCATGGATCATTGCGGAAAATTGTCTGCCTTGATTATCCTGTAATGGAATCATCATACCGGTTTTGAGTTCAAAGTCATCTGGAAAGATCCCTTTACCCACTTCCTGTATTGCTTGTGGATCCCGTTCCCCATAACCTTCTGCTGCTTTTACCTCAACTTTTTTTTCATCACCAATCTTCATACCTGCTAATTGAGACTCCAAACCAGGAATGATATGGCCTTCCCCTTGTGTATATTCCAGAGGTTGTTTGCCAACAGAAGTATCTACAACCTCACCTTCAACAGTTAAAGTATAATCAAATTTAACTTTGCTGCCTTCTTTAATCATGATTTCCCCCAGATTATTAATTTTAGAATAAACAATACTTTTTAAATAAAAAGATAAAAAAACTGCAAGGAAAAATTCATAACCTTGCAGTTGGACACTTCAAAAATTATTGTCTTTTTCTATGTTTGTTAATGTTATTATGCTAATAAAAAACATTTTTGTCAAATAGAAGATTGTAAAAAATAAGAAGGTGAGCTTATTTTAAAGAATATTTACATTGCATAATAAATGGACAATTGGATGATTTATAGCGAAGCCATTATAAATCATTTAAAACTTGATTCTGGCCTTTGTCTGAAATGATCGGTATTTCAAAGAACACAAAAATTAGAAATGGTCTTCAAATAATTTTACTAAATCATCAGGTATTGTATTTGGTTCAGGTATTGGTGCATAAACACTCCATGAGTTATTATTACCCTTTTTCCCTTGAATTAGTCGAACATTTTTTGCACTCTCATAGCAGGATGTCGTTTGCGGCTGAGTTTCGAAGCTCTAGTTAGTCTACTTTGATAGAAGTAGGAAAAACACTAAACTCCA
>JAKSBL010000611.1 GCA_022361115.1 Spirochaetota bacterium
CATCAGTGTTTTTGCACCCTTTGTTTTTTTATCCTATGAATTTCGTCAATTATATGGAGAATTTGCCTTAACCGTGACTTTCTCTTTATTGTCTTCTGTAATCAGTGCATTGTTTATCATTCCAGGCGGATATGGTTTGTTTTATAAATTCAAATTAAACAAACCCTTAAAACCAACCCGGCTGGCAAATTTCATTGAAAAAAAAGCCTTACAAGGCTTTCACTTTTTCTTTAAAAGGATCAAATTTTCCTTTTATTTACTCATTATTATCATTCTCACCGGTATTCTTACAGCAATTTTTATGGAAAAAGAATACATCGAACCAGCTGACAGCAATGAAATCACTGCCTTTGTGGAAGCAGAATCAGGAACTTCTTTAGCTGAAACAGGAAAAATCGTTGAAAAAGTAGAACAGACCCTGTCGGCCAATCAGTTAGTTGAGAGAGTTTCAGCCAGAATCAACAAAGCTCATGCAGAATTGGATCTAAAAATTATGCCTGGCACCAGTGGCCAGGATAAAAAAATCATTGACCGCCTTAAAGCAGATACAGACCATTTTGAGGACTGCTTTGTCCATTATGAAGAAAAGCAGGAACTGAATGCTAAAATCCTGGATATTGATATCATTGGAGATGATGAGGCAAAAATTCGGGAATTAGCGAAATTATGTGCCAGAAAAATCCATGAAATAGCAGGGATAAGAGAGGTGGTTCTCCGGTTTAAAGAAGGAAATCCTGCATTAACCTGGCACCTGGATAGAAAAAAAGCGATGCATTTAAATGTGAACGTTCAAAAAGCTGGTGAAGAATTAAGATGGAGTATTTATGGGCCGGTTGCCTTAAAATACATAAAAGATAATCAGGAAGTGGACTTAAGGGTAACCTATCAAAAAGATTACAAAGACAGTTTAGCTAAAATTAGAGATTTTTCCATTATTAATAATGATCAGCAATTGATTAAGTTAAAGGAATTCGGTTATTTCCAGGAAGGCCGAGAACCTGGCAAAAGATACAGAAAAAACAAACGAAAATCTGTTGCAATCAGCGTCTCTTTAGGCAATCTCTCTTTAGGCAGAGCTATCACCAGCATAGAAGATAAACTATTAATCCTTCAATTTCCTCCGGGTTATTACTATGATCTGGGAGAAGCAGCTGAAAAATTCTCCCTTTCCCAAAAAAATGGTGCCCTGGCCATTGTTTTAGCAATTTTTATGATCTTTTCAATTTTAAGTATTCAGTTTAATTCCTTTTTAAAATCGCTGATCGTCATCTTACCTGCCCCAATATCAGCATTGTTTAGCATCATTGTTTTATCCACATTTCAATTTTCCCTGAACATGTCTGTTTTTATCGGAATCATTGTCTTAAGCGGGGTAGTTGTAAACAATACTATCATCTTAGCAGCAGTATTTGAGAAAAAAAAGCGCCTTAGCCTTTACGCAATCATTAAAGAAGTAAAAAATAAAACCAAACCCTTAATCATCACCAATATCACCACTATTCTGGCCCTCTTCCCCTTAATCTTCAACTTTCAGGAAGGTTCCCACCTCTGGCAACCCCTGGCAATAACTGTAGCCTCGGGAATACTAGCAGGCCTATTGATTACCTTCATTGTTTTTCCCTTTGTTTATTACATAATTTTTGGTAAAAACCGGGAAATTAAACATTCAAAGTAAACTTAAATTATCAGCTTCCTCTATAACTCCATATTTGTCATTCCAGCAAAGCCCCCTCATCTCTAACACCAGCCTGCTCTATCCACCAGTGTTCACCCCTTCCGTGTTCATCCTATGTGCTATTTTGCTTCCGTGCCAATCCGTGCTATAGTTAAATAATGATCCACTAATTCTTCTTTCTTAATCTCAATTACCGAATGTCCAGGCGCAAACAGATCACTATTTTGCAGATAATAATGAATGAGTCCCATCCAGGTACTGATCATTAAATAAAGGGGTGAGTCAATGATCTGCAGCTTTGCTTTTTCTTCCTTAATGGCCTTTTTTATGTAGTCAGCAATAATATTCTGTAACTCAAAAAAAGCCCCCCGAGCAGTATCTGGTAAAAAATTTTCTTCTTTTATCAGGTGAGTATAAAAAGCTTCATACTGATGAATAACATCTAAATGAATACTTAAAACTTCCTGGATAGAATAGGTGCCAGGCATCTTTTTTTGATACAATTCTTTCATTTCACCTGCAGTAGACTCTATTAGCTCAATCAGCAAATTATCTTTACTCTTAAAGTGCACAAAAAATGTTCCATGCGAATACCCAGCTTTTTTAATAATATCATCTACTGTTGTAAAGTAAAATCCCTGTTGAGATATAGTTTGAAATGCTGTTTTGAGAATATTTTCTTTGGTTTGTTGTTTCTGTTGTTTCCGGCTCTTTTGGCTCATTTATCTAGTATCTCATAGTATAAATTTTAACTTTTTCTCTTCATGACAGTTATTATAAAACATTTTTGTAATTTTTTACCAAAGAATTCTGTTTATCTATAATTTGATTTTGTTTTTTCTTAATTATTCATTTAAAAATCATGCCTGGCACCAATTTTTAACAAAAAAAGGTGCCAGGCATGTTTTTTAAATTATTGCGATAAATTTTATTCAGTTTTTTTCACAGCTTTGTCAGTTTTTTTAAAAATTAACTCCTTATATATAGTAGAGATAAATAAAACATGAGGAGCAATCTATGAGCGGTAGACCAATTCGTTATATTGCAGAAAACACAAGTTATCACATCTTTGCACGGTTCAATAACTATGAAGAGTTCTTAAAAGGTATAACTTACAAGGAGGAAATGTTTAAAATCATCAAACAAGCACAAAAAAAGCATAATTTCCTCTTAAATGCTTATGAAATACTGGATGACCACTTTCATTTTATTATTAAAGTGTTGGAAGGAACCACAATTTCCAAGATTATGCACTGGATCAACACAACATTTGCCAAAAGAATAAACAAGCTTTTAGGAAGAAAAGGGCATGTCTTTAATGAAAGATATGGTTCAAAAGTCATTGATCATGCCAAAAATCCACTGAAATACTTCTTATCCTTACTCTGGTATATGGCTTATAACTCAGTTCGCAAAGGTTATGTTGATAATCCTCGTGATTATCCATATAATTCCATTAAACATTATCTACAGGAGAATTATGTTGGCAAGGTAAAAATCACTTTACATGAGTTATTCATCAATTTAAGTGATAAATTTTCAGAACGGCTGGAAGTTTTATTACAAATGGAAAAGGATTATCGAGAAGTTCTGATTAACTCCTATTGATTTTGATATAATTTGTGCCTGGCACCAAATTTAGCTTCTATATTGTATAAAACAGGATGGGTATAAAGGTAAGTAGCGTTCATCAGTCTAGTATTACAAAAACTTAAGTTAAAATTAGAAACTATGAAATTATAATCACTTTCTTCCAGTTAATAAAAAAAATCATATGATAGTATTGAAAATATCTTTATTCTTTACTTTTTGTATCTTATATAATCTTGACAATTTTTAACAATTAGATTATAAACCATTTTAAAAGCTGAATATACAGCTTCACTCCTCTTACCACTGCCAATCAAAGGACTGCCTTATGAAGCTTGGTTTCTGTACTAATGGATCAATTGAAGACTTACAATTAGGAAAAGAAATAGGATTTGATTCAGTGTCATTAATACTGGAATCTAATTCTCCCTTATTACCTAATACACCAGAAGGGCAAAAACAATTATTAAAACTTAAAGAACTTTATAATAAAGAAAACCTTGAGATTTCAGCAATTGGTTTTTATCCTAATTATCTGGCTGAAGAATACGATGAACAGCAAAAACTAATCACTACTTTTAAAAATGTTATAGAAACTGCTGCAAAAATTGAAATTCCTGTTGTCTGTACCTTTGCAGGGCGAGACCCGCAGCTTGATTTTGAAGCTAATTTTCCTATTTTTCAGGAGTTGTTTAATCCATTAGCACAGCGGGCTGGTGAATTAAATATAAAAATTGCATTCGAAAACTATCCAGATTTTACGGATGGGATGAAAATTGGTAATTTAGCAGCCACACCTTTTGGTTGGGAAATGATTTTTGAAGCTTTACCTTACAAACACATTGGTTTAGAATATGATCCGTCTCACCTCTTTCGCTTGGGAATTGATTATATCAGAGTATTAAATCAATATAAAAAACGGATCTTTCATGTTCACGCAAAAGATGGAGAAAGAATTCGTGAAAAAATATTCAAATATAGTATTTATGATAATCTCCACTCTATCTATCGAGATCGTTTTCCCGGATTAGGAGAAATCGATTGGAGAAGAATTGTTTCTAATCTCTATGATATTCATTATCAGGGTAATATCGATATTGAGGGAAAACATGATCCAATTTTTAATGAAGAAAACGAGGAAAAAGGCTTAAGAATCGCTCATCATAGATTAAGTTCATTAATGATTTAAGCATACTCTATATTATATATCCGGCCAAGAGGCCGGATTTTTTTTTACAAAATCAGTCCAGTATAAAATTCTTTAGTATTTGATTTTACAAAGATTGTATCCATAACTTCATCTCAATTTCTACCTGATCGTTGACTTACCCATTGTTTTTCATTATAATCATTAGAAAAGTCAATTACAGGAGACATGAAAATGGACTCAATTAATCAATTCTTTAGCTCTCTCTTTGGCCCAGCTGTTAACCAGGTTTTTTTTGGCAATACTATTTTAACCTATTCTATCAGTGTTGTTCTTTTTATTCTCTTTCTCATTATTATCTTAATTATAGATCATATTCTATTAAAAAAACTGGAAAAAATTGCAGCCAAGACAGATAATCCTATTGATGATTTTATTGTAGGCTTAGTAGAAAAAAATATTTTTCCTTTATTTTATTATGGTGGTTTTTATCTGGCCACACGCAATCTTACCCTTAGTGAAATGCTTAATAAAGTCGTTAATGGTCTGGGGGTTGTGATACTGGCTGTTTTTGCTATCCGTTTTTTTAGCAGTGGTTTAAAATACTGGCTCTTAAATTATGTTTTTAAAGAAGATAAAAGAAAAGAACGGGCAACCATTAAAGGTTTGTTTCCTGTTTTTAATACTGTTATTTGGGCTATTGGGATAATCTTTTTACTGGATAATTTAGGTTTCAACATCTCTGCTGTGATTGCTGGTTTGGGAATTGGCGGTATTGCCATTGCATTGGCAGCCCAAAATATTTTAGGTGATCTTTTTTCTTATTTTTGTATGCTATTTGACCACCCATTTGTCATTGGTGATTTTATCATTATTGGGGACTATATGGGAACAGTTGAAAAAATTGGTATTAAAACGACTCGTATTCGCAGTTTAAGCGGTGAACAGATTGTCTTTCCCAATACTGATCTGACTGGTTCCAGAATTAGAAATTACAAACGGATGGAAAACCGGAGAATCGTTTTCACCTTTGGGGTAACTTATGAAACACCTTTAGATAAATTACAGAAAATTCCAGAGATTGTTAAAAATGTTGCAGAATCAATTGATAAAATACAATTTGATCGAGCGCACTTTGCAAAATATGGTGACTTTAGCCTGAATTTTGAAGTTGTCTACATTGTACTAAATAGTGATTATAATCTATATATGGATATTCAACAGGAAATCAATTATAAATTGTTTGAACAATTTTCCAAAGAAAACATTGAGTTTGCCTATCCAACTCAGACTTTATTTGTAAAAAAAGAAGGAAACTAAATGACAGAACTACTTTATCAAACTGACAGTTATTTAAAAGAGTTTACAGCCAAAGTAATAAAAACTAATACTGAAAAAAATGCGATTATCCTTGCTCAAACTGCATTTTATCCTGGCGGTGGTGGTCAACCCTGTGATAGTGGATTCATTAAATTTGACAATCAATCATCCCAAATCATAAAAATTAAAAAGGAAGATAATCTTTACTGGCATTATGTCGAAGGGAAATTGCCTGAGGAAAAATCAGAAATTACCGGAATAATAGACTGGGACAAACGATATCAGCTCATGCGAACCCATTCAGCCATGCATGTACTCTGTGGTGTTATCTGGCGTGATTATCAGGCACAAGTAACAGGCGGCAATATGGAACCTTTAAGTGGGCGGATGGATTTTGAATTTGAACAAATGAAGGGTGAATTAGTTGCAGAAATAGAAGCTAAAGTTAATGAAGAAATCAAAAAGAACCATTCCATTCAAGTAAAAATTCTTCCCAGAGAAGAAGCCAATGCCATTCCTGATTTAATCCGAACCAAAATCAACCTCTTGCCGGCTAGCCTAACTGAAATTCGTACCGTTGAAATAATCAATTTGGATTTGCAGGCAGATGGGGGCACACATGTTGCAAACACGTCTGAAATTGGCAGAATAAAAGTAGCGGATTATAAAAGTAAAGGTAAAATCAATAAACGGATAAAGATCCAAATACTCGATGTTTAAGCTTTTAATTTTTTCACTCTTTTTGCAATTAAGTGATAAAACTTATCATAGGTTAAAGGAGGTCCATTGGTGATCTCCTTCTTATCAATATATACAGCATCACCAGATCCCCACTTTAAACGGTTTTGCTCATCAAAGAGATCTATCTCCTGAAAAACTACCTTATCTCCAAATTGAACGGCTGCTTTTTCAGCCAGCCTCACATTGGCATTTTGTACCAGACACCAACCACTGGTAAAAGCAGTGACTTTAACTATGCCTGGCACCAGTTCTATCTCTCTACTAACCCTATCCCACTGAGGAAATTTTGCATCATCAGTAAATGGTTTCCAAAGGAGTACAGCCATACCTTCTTTATCGATTTTTATATATCCCTGTTTTTTAAACCAGCTGGCTTTCATAAAAAAAGGCAGGGAAACTCCCCAGACAACCAGGCCTTTTGCTCCCTGATATTTACTTTCTTCTTCAGCTGCTTTTAGTAAAGCCTTACCTGCCCCTCTTTTCCGAAAGTTTTTATTTGTTTTATCTTGATAGATCCAGATACAATGGACAAAAAACAAGTCCTGGCCGTTATTAAAGGTTTGCTCTAAAGGGCTAAACTGGATCATTCCAGCTACCTGATTATCATCAGTAACAGCAAGTTTTACTTTTAATCCTTGTGGTTTCATCTTCTCATACCATTGTTTCCGCATAGCAACCCCGCATTTCCATTCACCAGGATCATCTGCCAAACAATTGCAAAAAGAATCATAATATTCTTCTTTCATATCAGTAATGAACATAAAATCCCCCTTCTTTAACAAAAATAACCAGTATATCAATTTTTGTTCACTTTTAAGATTCAATAATGAGGTTCTTGCAAAAATGCAACGAACTATGGTAAAAGTGAGTTTATTTGTTAATAGAGATGCAAGAACCTCATTTTTTAGCATTTTTGCAAACGCCTCTAATAAAAAACATATAATCATTATAGGATAATTATAAAAAAACTGATAATATAAAGTATTTTTTAAGATAACTTGCTTTTTTTAAAAATGCACATTACAGTTAACCATTATTTTGTAAAAAAGGAATACCTTATGTCGCTGTCCCTGTTAAAGGTAGAAGAGAAAAAAATCATGAAACAGTTAATTCGTCTTGCTTTACCTTTAATGCTCATCAATTTTCTTCAAATGGCATATAACTTAACTGATGCCTATTTTTTGGGTAAACTGGGCCGAGAATTTCTTTCAGCTCCTTCAATTGCTTTTAATATCATTTTTTTCCTTACCATTTTTGGTATGGTATTTTCTATGGCAGGCACGACCTTGATTGCCCAATCAAAGGGCAAGGGGGATCATGAAAAAGTCAATTTTTACCTGGGCCAGATGACCACTTTTTTACTGTTTATTGGTATTCTCCTGATCATCATTGGATTAGCTGCCACCAATTTTCTTTTGACTATTCTCCAGACCCCTGCAGATGTTTTTCCCTATGCTCAGGATTATATGATTTATATTTTATGTGGGATCCCCTTTATGTTTGGTTTTATTCTCTTTCAAGCAGCTCTTCAAGGAATTGGAGATACATTTACTCCACTTTGGATTCAGATAGTTTCTGTTGGAGTGAATATCTTACTCGACCCTTTTCTCATTTTTGGTTGGGGGCCTTTTCCCAAGCTGGAAGTAAAAGGGGCTGCTATTGCAACCATCATTTCCAGAGCTATTGCATCTACCATTTCAATATACTATTTAATCAATGGCAAAAAAGGAATTCAATTACTTTTAAAAAACATGATCCCCAATATGACTGCTCTGAAGTTATTAATTAAAATCGGTTTACCTGCTGCCATTGGACAGAGTGTCACCGCCCTGGGCTTTACTATTTTGCAGGGAGTGGTTAACTATTTTGGATCTGCTGTAGTTGCTGCTTTTGGAATTTGTGGTAATCTCATTGGAATTTTTAATATGCCTGGTATGGGGATTTCTCGGGCAACTACCACTTTGGTTGGACAATACCTGGGTGCAAGGGATATTAATAGAGCAAAATCCGCCATTAAAGTATCTATTATTATGGTATTAAGTTTTTTAATACCTTCTATGACCTTAACTTATTTTTGGGGAAATTATTTTGTAAAGTTTTTTGTGAATGATCCAGAAACCATCCGCTATGGAGTAGATCTATTCAGGTTAGTATCAGTTTCGGTTGTCTTTTTTGGAATGCTGACAGTCATTCTGGGAGCTTTTCAAGGTGCTGGAGATACAAAACCTGCTATGATCTTAAACATCTCCCGTCTCTGGGTTTTCCGCTTGCCATTAGCTTATGTTTTGGCTATTGTATTAAAATTTGGACCGGAAGGTATTTGGTGGTCTATGTTTTTTTCCAATATTGTAGTTACTGTGGCTGGATTTTATTGGTTAAAAAGGGGAAAATGGGCCTACGCAATTGATGTGGATAAAATATAGTAAGCCCATTGATTCAATTCCTATTTAATGAAGAAATTCAGATCCATTAAGAAAATCTTCCATATCATTTTCATAAGCTTCTAAAAATGAATCAAGAGTATAGGCAATTACCTGGATAGAACCAAAATCCTCATGACTATAATAATATCCCATATAAATAAAATTTAAATTCTCAATTACAGCTTTCATTTTCATGTATATAATTTTTTTACCATTAACAACGCGCTCTTCTCTTTCCAATACTTCAACATTTTCTGAAGCATCTTTGGCATTCATCAGAGCGACTTCCAATAATACATCTCTGTCAAAATACTCTTTCTCTGGAATAACCATACCATACATGGTACTGTTTTTTGCTTCAAAAGAATATTCAGAAGCTCCAGGTTTCTTTTTTGCTTTCCAAATTTTTGAGTTATACCAGATCTTATAATCAATTTTTTTCCCTTTTACATTGGCTTTAGATTTTTCCGGTTTACTATACCCATAAATCTCAGTAGTCTCTTCATCTACAGCCCACTCCCAGGTTCCATCATCCATCAGAATAACCTGCCGTCCATCTGCTGTAATTGCCTTTATATCACCAAAAAGTACTGATACAGTTAAAAAGGCAAACAATAAAGTTAGTATTATCTTTTTCATTTTTTCTCCTCATTTAATTAAAGGTAATGTCAAAAGTTTTTATCCATGTTTATTCGTGAATACTCTTCCTATTCTTAAGTTCTCATATTTTCATAAAACTTCTGACACTACCTATGATTTAACAAAACGAAAGGTTTTGCGGTTTAGCTTTTTACAAAAACTCTTTTAGGATTACAAAAGCATAGCTGCAAGACTTTAACCTTGCAACGGTATCCCTTTGTAGTCATTTAAAAACTGGCTAAAATATAGACCAAAAGTGAAAAAAACACAATATTAATTCAATTTATCTTTTGAAATTCAGCATAAGCACTGCCGGGAGTATAACACTTTAAAGCTGGCAAGGGTATAATCATTTTCATTATCATTCCGATTGACACAATTATGAATATTGCTGATTGAATTGATAATCGTATCTTCTGGAAAATCAGAACCAAAAGAAAGGTGTATATCATTTGCTAATAATGATTGCTAAGGATAAGCCTCTCTAATTTACTGCTTTATCCTATAATCCTGGAATTGCTGCTCAAAAAGACTGGCATAATCTTTCCCTCCATTAGGCATAAACCAAATTTTCCCTTCTTCCGCATCAGTATATTTTAATAATAACTGATCTTCATAGGAATCAAATAACCCCAATAAAGAGAGAGAGTAATCCGGATCATTAAAAAAAACAATGTCCCCATATTCATCAATATGATAAGACATTCCATAAAAAACCAGGCTGGTTAAAACTTCTTCAATTTCATCATTTTCCAAATTAAAACCTGTTTCCCAGGCTGCTGTGGTACCATCATAACTCACTGAAAATATAAAATTATCATCTGGAGAAAAAGCAGTATACCAAATATCCCCTTGATATTCTTTATAATGTTTAATCTCCTGTTTAGCTTCCAAACCCCAAACTCTAACTTGATTATCCCACCCTCCAGAGACTAAATATTTACCTGATGAATCAAAAGCCACAGAAGTGACGACATCTTCATGGCACATTGTGTCATCGATTGTTGACTTTCTGTTAATATCTAGAAGGTTTATATTTCTATCCCCGCCACCAGAGGCTAAAATTGTATTATCCGGAGAAAAAGCAAGGCTGCGAACCACTTTCTTATGTACCTGTGGCAAATCAATCCTTTCCCTTGTCTCAAAATTCCATAAACCAATAGTTCCATTTTCATAACCAGCTGCAATATACTGAGGACAAAAATTATTCTGGCTTAAAAAATCTTTAGAAGGAGATGAAAAAGCAACACTTTTTACTTCACCATAGGTTTCTGAAAAAGTATATTTCTTTTTACCTGTAACAACATCCCAGACAATGACATTGCCATTTCTAAAGGCAGATGCTAGATATTTACGACAAGCTGAAAATTGTAACTGCATGACTCGATTGACTTTATTTTTCTGATCTAATAATTTCTGTAAAACAATTAATCGCCTGCCTGATTGCCGTTCTCTGAGAATCACTTCTCCATATTTACTTCCTGTAGCGATTAGCTCACTATCATGAGAAAAAGCGATAGCAGTAATATCATCCTCATTCTCTCTCCACTTTACCTTTCTCCCCTTTAAAGAAGTATTCTGAATTTCCACTTCTCCCCCGGTATGACCAATTGCCAGATATTTTGTATCAGGCGAAAAAAGAACGGAATTTTGGCTATATCCCGGGTTCTCAAATTTTGGCATTTTTCTATCCCGAGGGAGGGACCATAATTTAATAGTTCCATCCAGGCTGCCGGAAAGAAGAATTTTTCTCCTGGGATGATAAGCAATGGAAGTGACATAATCCGTATGTCCTGAAAGTGTCTTAATCTTTGTGCCTGATTCAATATTCCACATTAAAATTGTTTTATCTCTGCTTCCTGTAAACAAATATTGGAAAGGCAATTCATATACTGGATTATCATCTTTTGTTGGCCCTGATGGTATGATCGAGGTGACTGAACCATTATGACCAATAAAAGTATCAATAAATTCGCCATTATTAATATCCCAGATCATTAAACTGCTATCACCACTACCTGATATTAAATACTTATTATTTAAAAACAATAATGATAAAATAGCTTCATGATGTCTTTTTAATACTTTGTGAACATAGATGGAGAATGGATGCCCCAATCTACGAATGATAATGGCTTTATCTTTTTTACCACCAGTAGCAATCCATTCGCCATCTGGTGAAAAGGCAACTGCAGGTACCCCTTCCTGGTGACCCGTTAAGGGATGCACTTCTTCTTTCTTAAGATCCCAGAGAAAGGCATGATCTTCATAATAACTGCCTGATAAGAGATAACGGCCATCAGGAGAAACAGCAATCGTGGTTACCTCTTTTTTATGCTCTCTCATTATCTTTTCTGTTTTTCCCGATTCCATATCCCAGACAATAATAGTCCCGTCACTTCCCCCACTGACCATCTTATCTTCCTGAGGAAATAATACCAGGGATAATACTTGAGCTTGATTATGTCCGGCAAAAACTTTCAGAAGCTGACCAGTATTCGTATCCCATTTTTTTATCAGTCCATCAGAACAGGCAGAAAGGAAAAAAGATCCATCTTGGGATAAAGCAACTTCATTAATACCCTCCTTTTCTGTCAGGGTGAATAATTCAGGTGATATAAAGTGAGTCGTTTCCAAAATATTCATTTTAATACTCAAATCATTGTACCAGTTGGGACTAAAAAAACTCCCCATCCTGATTAATTTGTAATAATAAATCATAGCCGTATCCCACTGCTTTTCTGCCAGGGCACTCTCTGCTCTAGTTTTAAACATTATAGAGAGATTTTCCCTGCTATCTATCCACAGTACGGCAGAACTAATAGCCATAATGACTATTAAAACAAACGCTATAATTCCAGACCAGATTAATATTTTTTTCAATAGTTCATTCGTATTTCTCTTTTTTATACTTATTTTCAGAAGTTTCTTTTCTTCTTTGGTTAAATCTTTTGTCCCTGCTAATCCCCTCTCCACTACTCTAAGGGCAGCTTTATCCAGCCAGCTTTCTTTTTTTTCAATATAATCCACCATTTTAGAATCAAGGATTCTTCTGGCCCTTTGTCCTACTTTATCTGATTTGTGATAGGCATTCTGTATTACTGGAGCCAGAGTATCATGAGCAAGGCGGGTTTGTGATTTTTTTCCCTCAGTCTTATATAATAAATACAAATCATTGAGTTTATCTAAAACAGACGGCAGGATATCTTGGTGAGACTGGTAAAGTTTATTTAATTGTGTACTGCTAATTTCCCCTGCTGTCCCCATGGGAGTTGTATGACGAAAAAGAATATCTAAAATTAAACCAGAATTAACATATTCTTTATTCCAGTCCTTTGTTCTTTTGATTTGCTGATAAAAAAAATCAGCCATGGCAATTCCATCTTTACGTAGATGTTGATAAAGTTCAACAGTAAAACAGGGAGCAGAACTTTTTTTTACTTCATTCCACATCTTGGTCAGGATTATTTGCAAAGTAGGAGCTAAAGGAGAACTCTGATCTTCCAGAAGATCATTAGCAATTATCTCTGCTAATTCATCCTGCACGGTCAGATGATAACGGGCCCTTAATTCATTTGTACTGGTAATACCCAGCACAACTTCTACAATATCCTGCTTATCCATTTTATCTAAAAAAACTGGGGAACATGGGATTGCATAGTTTATACATTGTTTCAAGAATTCCGGATGGAATTCCTTACGGTAACTTAAAATGAGTTTACCAGCAGGTGAGGAAGTTGGATTATTAAAAATTTGATCCACATCATCAAAGAAATTTCGCAGTTCTTTATACACAGTTTCTTTTTTTATCGTAAAAATTTCTTCTGCCTGATCAATAATGATGATGAGCGGTTTGCCAATTTGCTTTTCCAACTCCAGCCAGGTAGATTTTAAATCACCCGTCTCAGATATAGATATTTCTTTTTCTTTGCAGGTTTGCTCAATAAGTTCTGTCAATATTTTAGAAAATTCATACTGATGACCATAACGAAAGTAAATGGCTTCATGGGACTCTTCCAATCTGGGTAAAATTCCTGCTTCTAAGAGGGAGGATTTGCCACAACCAGATTGACTATACAGTAATACCAGAGGAGGCATTTTATCGAAAGTGATTTTTTCATATAAAGTACGGATATAGCGGGCTCGGCCCCAAAAAACATCTGCATGTTTTCTATTATACCAACGGAGAAAAAGATAGGGATCATCTGGAAGAGGATACCGGGAAGGAACAGGTGGAAAGCCAAAAAGGGGATTATTCACTGCTTCAGGCAAATTCCAATCCTTAATGTTTTCTGCCCCGGGTTTTACAAACATCTCCCAGGGAAATCTCTCTTCAACTTCCTTTTTCTGTAGAGTATAAAGATCACGGTAATTTGTATTGCCTTTTTTTATAATAATCGTATCTTCAGCATCCTGCCATGCTTGAAAGAGGCTTAATCCATTTGCTAATCCAGAATAAAATCGTATTGATAATTGAGTAGCAATTTCATCATTAATAGCTTGAGATGTCCCAACAACAATAGGAATACCAGCATTCATTAAACCTTTTGCCTGTCTTTGGGAGGAACAACCATTTAAAAAAATAAACTTTAACCCTTTCTGTCTGGTTAAAAAAGGGACTAATCCATCACTATGGGCCATATCAGGAACACCTGTAGCAGACTCTAAAAGCAATTGATATCCATTAGCATGACCGCCAAAATGAAAAATAGCCAGCCGATCCTGATATTCCTGGAAGACATTGATAATATCCTCAACAGTCACATTTGCCCGTTCTACCACCTGACATAAACCAGATTGCTCGGCTTTTTGTAAAGCCTGACGTACTCCCTGATGTTCTAAAGGAAGATTACGGAGATATTGAGCCGTATCATCCCGATCATTAGCAAAAGCCAGGAAAATTACTGGTAGATGTTGTTGTTCCATAAAATCCTCTTTAATGACCTCTTATAGTCTTGATCCATAAATGTTTGATATACCAATCATTCTTAATTCTCGGTTTCTTGAACAAATCTCTGGATATTTCTTCTTTATAAAGACTCACTCCTGGCTGTTCATAAACAAAACTATCCAGTGACTCAGTAGAAATAACAATCATAAAGTGATCAGTGACTTCTTTAATGGTTAAATCATCTGGTAATCCTAATTTATGTTCATCATCAATAACGATAAAATCAGAATTCATAACAATCTTATCATTATAAAGTCCACTAATACTAAAATCCTTTCCAAAATATAAAAGGCAACAAAAAAGATTACGATTGAGATCGTTTTTTACTTTTACAGAAAAAGGAAAATCTTGCCACTGTTCATCCTGCTTCTGGCTTACCAGTTCAATTAATGATCCATCTACCCAATACTCCTTGTCCATGGTCGAGAAAACAACAGAAAAATGGTCATAATCTAGTTGAGCATTCTGATTGGTTAACTTCAGTAGCCTTTCCCAGTTCTCAATTTTTGTTAATTGATGGGTCAAAAAATAAATTTGCTGGATATTAGCTGAATCAAAAGATTTTTCATAGAGAATATTTGTTTGATTATTCCTGTTATATATCCTATAGGCATTGTGTTTGACTTCCACTCCATATTGAGAGGGAATTTCTTCACTGACTTTGTGTATATAATCAGGAAACAATTTTATCAGTTTTTCTATATTATTTTTATCTCCATGTACATATACGTTTAGAGGATGAACAGGTAAGCTAATGATTTCCCCTTTATAAGTTTTTTCTTTATCCAGTTCAACACCTTCTTCCAGAGTAATTTCAGAAATTTTCATTCCCGCTGTACAAACTTCAGCATATCCGATCCTTTCCTCATCTCCTGGTGCTGCTGAGTAAATAGCTATATCAACCGGTTTTTCCGGGGTATTGGGCATTCCATAAACTAAACCATGTTCCATCATCCAGTTCCCTTGATTAAACCTGATACTATACCGTTTGGTCATTATTTTCTTTTTACTTAAAAACAGTTTGTGAGGATCAAAATGTTCAAACTTTTCAAATTGAGGATCCTGATCCATGACAATCGTCTTTACCTGTGCCCGGCACTGAGTAAAAAGGTCTGAATAAGAAATCTGGCCATTTACCAGACTTAAAATTTTTATTAAGGTTTTGGTGAAAATTCCCGATGGTTGACCATCCATATTCAGTTCTTTGGCAGTCTGAGTTTTTTCACAGCCAGCCATAAGAAGATGCTGAGAACGGGGAATTGAATCAAGTTGCCTTTTTTTAAAGTATCCATAAAGATAGGACTCCAATGTCCGTTGTTTATTATGACTACTGGTAAATCTTACTCTTACTTGCTGCTTTTTGTCCTGTTTTATTGCTCGGGTTAAAGAACCAGAATGGCAACAATCCATAATAAGCACGATTTCAGCTTTTTTTTCTGCGATTTCTGAAACTAAAACAGCTAACTCTTTATCTGTCAGAGTAAATCCATCTTCGGCCAAAGAATCATGACAAACCAGTGCCTCATCTTTACCTCCAGGAAAATACTTTTCAAACTCAGGCGCACTCCCTACCTGTGTTCCATGGCCACTGTAATAAAAAAGGACTAAATCACCTTGTTCAGCTTGAATTAAATGCTCCCGGAAACCTGCTATCAGATTTGCATATATGGCATCCTGATTGAGAAGCATTTGAATCCTGGTTTTTTCCTCCCCGATATGGCGCTCAAGAAAATTTTTCATACTATTCACATCATGGATACACCCTTGGAGAGGAGGGATTTCTGGATTTAAATAATCATTAATACCAACCAGTAATGCATATAACATAAACACCCTTTTTTAAGGTTTGAATAGTTTTAATTTAAAGTATAGGAATGTTCAGAATTTTTGTCAAGAACTGGAATAAACTCAAAAAATGATTTGTTGATTCTTCCACTTACTATTTGCAGTATTTATTCAACACAATTATACTTATGTGGTAAAATATTTACGTAGAAGTATATTTTCTAAAAAGATAAAATTTCAAAATACTTTCCATAAGGAGAAAACAATGATATTTAAAATTAATGAAACAAACCGACAGGTTGAGTTGCTGAAAGATAGTGAGTTATCCTGGACTCCCTCAATCAATTCATTTCTTGCTTATTTTATGGAAGCCACCAACCACCTCTTTATGGATGTCGAAGAAAACGCTAAAGTTGTTTCCAGATCTGGAAATCCGGGACAGTTCACTGCTAAAGATGAATTACCTGGCCGGCAGGAAGAATTATTAAGTTTTTTATCTGGTCATAAACAGTCTGCTACCATAACTGATCAACAGCAAAAAAAGATGATTACACCTGATAAAATGCCTGCTACCCGTTCTGTTGTAAAAAATTTTGATTGGAGAAATAAAGATGGAAAAAACTATGTGACCAGTGTAAAACTGCAAGGCTTTGCCTCCTCATGTGTTGCCTTTGGAACCATTGCTGCAATGGAAGCTATTGGCCATATTAACAATGAAACACCTGTTGTTTCCCAGCAACCGGAATTGAACCTCTCAGAGCAGCACCTTTTTTTTTATAACGAACAGGCACAGGTGGGTAAAATTGATTGTACAAGTGGTTGGAATATTTTTGATGCTGCTGAATTTGCAGAAAAAACCGGAGTTCTCAGTATAGATAATTTTTGTGATTATAATCCTTATAATCAATCCCTGCGCCCTCCAGTTAAAAATTTACCTGATAACTGGCAGGAAATGACATACAAAATCACAGATTATCACATCTTAATCAACACTCTGGGCAAAACCCCAGAAACAATAGTAAAAATGCGGGAAAATATGAAAGACGCAATTGTCTCCTCTGGCCCGCTTATTGGCCAAGTACACTTAGCCCCGGATTTTTTATTCTATCAGGCAGGGATTTATACAAATGTTTTACCTCTTCCTGCTGAGTCCCAAAATACAGGCCATTGTGTCACTATCATTGGTTTTGATGACGACAAACAGGCCTGGTTATGTAAAAACAGCTGGGGGATTCATTGGGGAGAACAAGGCTATGTCTGGATAAAATATGGTGAGATTGGGATTGAAGATATGGCTATTGTGATAAAAGGGATTGAATAAAATTATTAATTTTCCGTGAACCTTTTACCGTTTTCCTGCGACTTTAACATGGAGGTAAAAATGGAACGGGCAAGTGAGGAGCTGCTGGTATTATCGGCTCAAACAGGAAACTCAAAGGCTTTTAATATTCTTTTTAAATGCTACAACTCATCCCTGCTCAGGTTTGCGCTCAAAATATGCAATGACAGTACTCTTGCTGCTGAAGCTGTCCAGGAAGCATGGATAAATTGTGCACGCAATCTGAAAAAGCTCCAGGATCCCCGGGCTTTTAGAAGCTGGATGTATCAGCTAGTACGATGGAGAGCCATTGATCAAATCCGTAAAATCAGACTAAAACAGATCCCTTTTGATGAAGCTGGAACCGACCAAAATGATTTTAATTCTCAAAAATCCACTATTGATAATGAAGATCTTAAATCATTGATTAATCAGCTGCCAGCTATCGACCAACAGGCAATATACCTGTTTTATTATGAAGAAATGAAAATCTCTGAAATTGCTGTAGTTCTTAAGATACCTTCGGGAACTGTGAAATCCCGCCTGAACAGGGCGAGAAACACATTAAAAAACAAATTAGAATTAAATCAGGAGTTTAAAAATGAACATTGATGAAAAAATTAAATTGGAACTGGAAAATGAAGCAGAAGATTTTACAAAAGATTATTCTGAAAACACCAGTTTATTCACCAAAATTGTTGGAATTTATAAGAAAAGTCTGAGTTTTTGGCTGATTTTTACAACTGTTGCGGGACTTGCATTAATTCCAGTTATGCTGTATGCTGGTTATCAATTCGTTATTACAGTGGATTTAAATAGCCCGCTATTTTATGGGGTGCTATTGATCATTCTGGCAATTGTTCAGGCGACTTTTAAATTATGGATGTTTAATGAAATAAACAAGAATTCAACTAACCGGGAAATAAAACGCCTGGAAATGACCATTGAGCAACTAAAAATAAAAGATAAATAAAACTTGTTTCAAGTAATTTGCGATAGGCTTTTTACATTCAATCTTTCTTAAAGTTATGGGCACTTCTTACAAGAATATTCTATAAATTGATCTGAGATAATATTTTTATCTGTTTATATCATTATTTTTAAGAAATACTAATTTTGCTTTTCTTATATTTTTACTACCTTCATTTTTTTTAAAAAATGTGAGTTCCAGCCACACCTTTTAACAATAAAATATCATCCCAGGTTATACCATACTTTTCCAAGTATTTTTTTAACCGATCTGCGTCATTGATACTTTTTTTTCTGGAACGGGAAATAGAAAAAAGTTTTCTGCCGGCTTTTGAAAGAGAGGAATAATGGACACAAACCTGTAAAATTTGTTCTAAAGTCAGTTGATCAAAAAGATCCAGCTGGACTATTTCATCTTCCGGCAAAATTTGTTGAAGAAGCTTTAAACCGTGTTGATCACTTTTTTCCTGCCAGCTTAAGAGCAGCCGCTTTTTTTCTTCTGCAACATCCGTTTTAGTAATTCTGCCGCCATTGGCTAAAGTTCCCATACGAGTGACTGCTGCATTAAGATCACGAAAATTAGCTTTCCAAAAGGCTTGAGGTGATAAAGCAAAATTTAAAAAATCCTGCCAGGCTTCTTGATTAAAAGAAAGATGAATTCCGGTTTTTTCTTCATATTTCTTTAATTCATATCGAATGTTTGGTTCAATATCCTGGGGACGCTCTTTTAGGCCAGGTAAATCAAAATGCCAGAGATTAATTCTAGCAAAAAGATCTTCTCTAAACTCTCCCCTTTGTACTTTTTTTCCTAAATCCCGATTGGTACCACAAATCAATTGAAAATCACTAGACACATCACTATCTGAACCTAAAGGCATAAATCTTTTTTCTTCAATCGCCCGTAAAAGCATGGCCTGTTCATCCAATTTTAATTCTCCAATTTCATCGAGAAACAAAATTCCCTGGTGAGCACTCCGTAATAAACCTGGCCGTTCTGATACTGCCCCGGTAAAAGCGCCTTTTTTATGTCCAAAAAGGCTGGACATGGCCTGGTCCCCCTTTAAGGTTGCACAATTTACCTCAATAAAATTTCCTTCTAACAGTTGTTTTTGTTTTTTTAACTGATAAATACGGTTGGCTAAGAGGGATTTTCCTGCTCCGGTTGGTCCAGTCAAAAGAATCGGCTCAGTGGTTTTTAAAGCAACTTTCTCTATTTGTTCAATTAATAGATTGAATTGAGGATTAGCAGTGTCAATACCTGACTTTAAAAAGGAGATATCATTTTTTAATTCCTGTCGAAAGCGCGCTGCAATCCGGTCATAGCAAGATAAATCCAGATCAATAATCGTATAAGTTCCGCAAATATCTTTTGCCGGAGAGGTTTGCAGTAATCTCCCGGGAAAATGATGGGATTCGGTAAGGAGAAAAAAACAAATTTGAGCAACATGTGTACCAGTAGTGATATGAAAAAGATAATCTTCCTCCTCAGGTTTAAAGGGATAGGTGATGGCAAATTGATAAAGCTTTTCATAAACTTCCTCAAAATCCCAGGGATTTTCAAACTGCATGGCCTGAGGAATAATTTGAGTCTGCGGTGAAATCTGCTGGATATCATCCACTAAAACTTGCATGATTTTTTCTGACCGGCTTTGATAGAGGAGTTCAAATCTATTGATTAACAAATCCGGCTGTTGACAAACACTAACAGAAGGCCTCCAGCGTTCCCACCGTTTATTTCCAAATCCCTTATCCAGGGTGGAACCTAACAGACCGATGGCGACTTTTTTTTTCATTTATTTTACTCCATTGCTAAATATGAAAGAAGTTCACAGCTGATCACCAAAAGAGACTAAGAGGGCACGGATTATCGTGTAGATCGTTCCTATACTTGAGCCTTTTTGGCAACTTTGACTTTTTTATTCTTACAATATAGTATTATAATTTTTTATAAATTCATATATTTTTTTATATAAATTTATCATTAATTTTAAATATAAAAATAAAAACTCAAAAATTCTCAGCAAAAAAAGCATTAAAACCAATCTGTAAGTATCATTCACTGATTTTTTTCACAATTTTTCGTTTTGGCATGGTGATTGCTTTATAGTAAGTGATTTAATAGTTCTGTGCCAGCAGCAGAAGAGGCATTAAGTGATTGATTGGCTTTATTCTGTTCTGCGGATGGGTTCTAAACCAGGATGATTAAATCTCCATGCCTGAAAAAAGGGCGCTGGATTGCGGCTCCAGTTTAACGGTGTTATTCCAAAACATCACCACAGGTAGCTAAGTGGTATAGCAACGAATTGTTAACTCGTGTTTCGCAGGTTCGATTCCTGCCCTGAAATCCTTTAATCTGGAATACCTGCTTTATCGATTTTTGGAAACAGTGATAAAAGCTTTTTAAGATTAAGAAGAATAAAACAGCTTACTCTTTTTACATTAATAAAGAAGTTTGCAAAGCTGTGGAAAAAGGAAAAGTTTTATTACCCTGAAGGGGGATTGCCCGTACAATCACATCAACTGCAGAGAGAACTAAGTGAAAAAAAGCTGATAAAACAAAGAATAAGAATGCTGTTTTCTTATTATTTATCTTATCAAAAATTTTGATCCTTAAACTGTCCTGATCAGATGTTTTTGTCCTCATCCTGCTCCGTAATAAAATGTCCCAGATAGAGCAGTATTCCTTTTAATTAAAAAAGAAATGAGCACAGGCCGGGGAATGCCATCGGCATTCACAAGGCAGCGCAGAGGAAAACACATTAAAGCACATAGATTAGAGATTTTTTTAACAATCCGTGCTCTTTGAGTGTTTTCTGTGAATATATATAAGAATAAAGAAAGGAGGATAATATGTTGTTTCTGAAAAAAATCAACAAATTTGAAAAAGGTCTGAAATTCCGTAACCGTGAGTTTTTAGGTGTTCTAAGTGAAGGAAAGAGTTTTTTTTGTAACCCCTTTGCAAAAGAACGTATTGATGTAGTTGATATCCGAAAACTCTGGTTAAAGCATGATCAATTGGAGATGATGGTAAAATCACAAAAACTGCAAGGAGAACTGGAAATCATAGAATTACTAGATAACCAGCGAGCATTAATCTGGTTGGATAATAAATTTCATACTATCCTCAACACCGGTTTATATGCTTTATGGACTGGTTTTTACCAAGTAAAAATTGAGATTTTAACTTTAACTGAAGCTCAGTTTCAGCATGAAAAATTGAATATTATTTTAAATGCCGGCAAAAGCAATGGCTTGTTTGATGAGTTTCAAGTAAAAGAAGGTTTTAAAGGTATCTACTTTGAGGATGGTACTTATAAAGCGACTTTAGAACCAGGCCGATATGCTTTTTTTAAAAACTATGGAAAAGTAAAACTTTACCATAAAGATACACGGGAACAATCTCTGGATGTTTCCGGCCAGGATATTATGACCAGTGATAAAGTCACTTTGCGAATTAATGCCCAAGTGTCTTTCCGAATCAATGATGTGGTAAAGTCTGTTTTAGCTGCAGAAGCACCTGAACAGGTTTTATACCGTCATGTTCAGCTGGCCTTACGGGAAATCGTGGGTACAAAAAACCTGGATGAATTTCTTTTGGATAAAGATATGGTAGCTAAAGAATTAGCCCGCTCTTTAAACAAAGAAGCTCATCGTCTGGGTCTGGAAATCATTTCTTTTGGTATCCGTGATATTATTTTGCCCGGTGAAATGAAAGCATTGCTCAACAAAGTAACTGAGGCCAAAAAAGCTGCCGAAGCAAATTTAATTGCCCGTCGGGAAGAAACAGCAGCTATGCGGAGCCAGGCTAATACTGCCCGTATGCTGTCTTCTAACCCTGCAGTGATTAAACTCCGTGAGTTGGAAATCCTGGATAAGCTGGCATCAAATTCTAACCTGAACCTGGTTTTAGGAGAAAAAGGTATCAGTGAAAAAATCTCCAAAATGCTTTAGACCTTCATCCGCCTCATTCAAACAATGGGGCGGATGTTTATTTTTTTTATGAAATTTAAAATAATCTGACTTATGATATAATTAAATCAGAAAAAGGAAAAAAATATGATAATTATTGATGGTTCTTTTGGTGAAGGAGGCGGACAGATTTTAAGAACAAGCCTAAGCCTTTCTCTAATCACAAAAAAACCTTTTGAAATAAGAAATATCCGTGCAAACCGGTCAAAACCTGGCTTATTAAGACAGCATCTCACTGCAATCGAAGCGGCTAAAACCATTAGCCAGGCTCAAGTTGGGGGAGCTGCTCTGGGATCATCCTGCCTGGTTTTTGAACCAGGTAAAGTACAGGGAGGAAACTATCGATTTAGTGTGGGTACTGCAGGCAGTACAATCCTGGTTTTACAAACGATTTTACCAGCATTACTGATAACTGAAAATAAATCTGAGATCCTTTTAGAAGGGGGGACCCATAATCCCTTTGCTCCCCCTTATGATTTTATGGAAGACGTTTTCTTTGGTTATTTAAGAAAAATGGGAGCTGAGATTACCAGTCAAATTGAACAATATGGTTTTTTTCCAGCTGGAGGGGGACGAATTAAAACTGTTATTCACCCTGCCGGACAGTTAAAACCTCTTCATTTTTCTAGAAGAAAAAAAATCATCAAACAAACAGCCCTGGCATATTCTAATTTGATCCCAGACCGCATTGGACAGCAGGAGATGATTATCATTAGCCGTGCCCTCAATATCAACAAGACAAATTGTAAGCCTAAATCCGTTCCTTCACCTGGACCAGGTAATGCAGTGATCGTTAAACTAGAATCAGACCAGGGCAGTGAATGTTTTACAGCTTTTGGAGAAAAAAGAAAACCATTGGAAAAAGTATGTCAGGAACTCATCAATCAGGTTGAGGAATTTTATAATTCTGATGGTACAATTGGCCACTATTTAGCAGACCAGTTACTCATACCATTAGCCATGGCTGGCTCAGGAAGTTATTTTACCAGTCAACCCAGTCAGCATACCTTAACAAACATAGAGATCATCCAAAAATTCCTGGATATTCCGATCCGTTGCCAGGCTGTATCTGAAACAACCTGGCAAATCCATGTAGGAGGTTAAAAATGAAATGGATTTATGATAAAAAAGTTAAACTGCCCATAAAATCATGGTGTGAAAATGTTGAAGATGGGGCTTTACAGCAGGCAATTAATCTAGCCAACCACCCCGTTTTATATCAACATGTAGCACTTATGCCAGACTGTCACATTGGTTACGGAATGCCCATCGGTGGAGTCATAGCTACTGAACAGGCAGTAATTCCGAATGCTGTCGGGGTTGATATTGGCTGCGGAATGGGAGCAATTGAGACAAACCTGAAACAGGAAAACTTAAAAGATAAAGAACTGATTAGAAAGATTATCAATGCTCTAAAAAGCCGGATTCCAGTGGGAGAAGGCCATGCTCACCAACATGAGCAACACTGGACAGGGTTTGAACAATATTTAGATTCAGTTCAACGCAAACCAGCAGGCTGGTGGAATCAGAAAAGCTGGGAATTAGATAGCCGTAATTTAGGAACTTTAGGTGGCGGAAATCACTTTATTGAACTACAGGTGGCAGACTCTGGAAAGATCTGGCTAATGCTTCACTCAGGTTCCAGAAATCTGGGGCACAGGATTGCTTCGTATTACCATCAAAAGGCAGTAGAGCTCACTACCAAACAGCACATTGCTTTGCCAGATAAAAACCTGGCCTTTTTACATATGGAAGGACAGGGCCAAAAATATATTCATGACATGAATTTTGCCCTGTCTTACGCCATGGAAAACCGTCGCAAAATGATGGAAATCTTTAAAGAAATCATGACAGATTTTTTTAAGAATATTGAGTTTACCCAGGAGATTAATATCCATCATAATTATGCAGCTTTAGAGAGCCATTTTGGAAAAAAGGTCTGGGTGCATAGAAAAGGGGCTACTGCTGCCAGTAAAGATTTAAAAGGAATCATTCCCGGCAGTATGGGGACTGCCTCTTACATTGTCCAGGGCTTAGGTAATCCCCAGTCATTTATGTCCTGTTCACATGGAGCTGGACGAGTTTTAGGCCGTAAAGAAGCCTGCAGACGTTTAACAGTAGAAGAATGCAACAAGGCAATGGCTGGAGTAGTTTTTGATCGCTGGTCCAAATATCGAGGCTGGGGAAAGAAAAAAAACAATCTCTATGATTTATCCGAAGCTCCATTAGCATATAAAAATATTGATACGGTTATTGAAGCTCAAGATGATTTAGTGATTCCTCTGGTTAAACTGAAACCATTAGGTGTGGTAAAAGGGTAGACCCCTTTTACCACCAGTTTTGTATATCTGCATAATCCTTAATATTATATGTTGCCTGGGGATAATGGTTGCCAACAGGATCAAAAAACAATGTATCAATCCCTGCGCCGATTCCAGCTCCAATGTCTAAATCTCGATCACCAAAGGCAATGGTTTTGTCTTTAGGCAGGTTATACTTCTCAATGAGATAGAGAAAACTGGTTGGATCTGGTTTTAAAGGATAGCCATGTTCCATAGCCACAATTTCTTTAAAATACTGGGTATATTGGTATTCTGCTAATTTAGGCATTAAAAATTCTAGGGATTTATGAGTCACGAGGAAATTTTGACCAATACTCTGCACCTTCTTGAGAATCTCCCCTGTATAAGCAAAAGGGACTTCGCTTTTTTTGTCTTGTTTTTGATATTGGGTTTTCAAACGGGCAAATAATTTTTCTTCATCCACTTTTTTTCCGGGAAATATGGTTTCCAAACAATAATTCACACTTCTCTTTAATAATGATTGCAACTCTGATTGACTAATTTCTATCTGATAATCTCTGGTTAATACTTGATAATACACTTCTGTCATGGAAGGGTAAGTATCAAAAAGGGTACCATCAAAATCCCAAATTATGTAGTGATATTTATGATCCATAATGATTGTCTCACTCCTCTACCTGTTCTTTATTCATTCCCAAAGGTTCTACTGCTTCTTTATATTGCTGGAGTAAATCACGAGGAAAGGGAACAGGCCGCTTTTTTTCCAGACTAAATACATAACCTGTCTGAAGTCCAGTACAATGAATTTTATCTGCTGTAGAAATTTCCAGACACATAGTCCAGCGAACTCGAGAAAATTCCGAAACCCAGATTTTTCCTATTGGTTTATCAAAAATGGTAATTGGATGGTGATAATTAGCTTCAGTTTTTGCCAGTATAGGAGATTGTTTTTTTTCCATCATCTCTTCATAAGGCCAATAGTGATCTAAAAAATAAAAGCGCAGATCTTCAAACCAGCGGATATAAACAATATTACTAACAATTCCCATTACATCAATATCATAAGCATTGACTTTCAATGGTTTTTCTAAATACATGGGACGAATTTGGCTTTGTTCCATGACAGCTCCTGCAATCAAAATTCGACATGGTTAAAATTTGAAACACTTCAGCACCTGAGGTGTTTACAAAGCAACCACATTTATCGTCAATCATTGCTGAAAATATCATAAAATTAATATTTTTGCAAACATCAAAAAATGATTAATCATTTGACAAGAGTCGCAGATGAGAATTAAAATGTCAAAGTAATTATGGAGAAATGATTTTTGCAAGAGGCTCTTTGATTTATTTATTTTTATGCTATTATATGACTATGGAGTGGAATATAGAAATTAAAGATATCATTTCCAATAAAAGTAAATTCTATACCTTTAATAAAAAAAAGATCACCCTAGGCAGGGGATCAAATAATGATATTGTCATACATAATAAATACATTTCAGACCACCATTTATCTCTCTGGTACCAAGATCATCGCTATTTTGTCCAGGATGAGCAGTCATCCAATGGTTCTGAAATCAATCTGCATTATAAATGGAAAGAATTAAAAAAAGAGAGCACTGCTCACCTGCCTTTACAGCTAAAATTAGCAAAAGCCGTGATCATGGTAGTTCAGACTAATGAATCGCAAATCATCACGATAAAAGAGATTGAACATGAGGAAGCCATTATGGTACTGGATCTTTGTGATTCAACTAAAATGTCTTTCCAAAATGATAAAATTGCTTTCCATCTTAAACAGAGGTTATCTAATATTTCCAAACCAATTCTTTATAAAAACGGAGTGAACTTTTTTAAGAGCACAGGTGACGGGTTTCTGGCTACCTTTCCCACTACTGTCCGTGCTTTTAATGCTGCCTGCAGGATACTCCGCTCCATAAACAAAAGAAATCAAGTTTCCCCCAATGCCTCTATTCATGTCAGAATTGCCTTGCATAGAGGCAAAACATATATTATTGATCCTGTTTCAGATGATATTCATGGAAAAGATATTAATATTACTTTTCGTTTAGAAGGATTAACAAAAAAAGCATTGGAAAAACAAAGCAGAAAATTTTGTGAAAGCGATCGGATCCTCTGCACAAAATATTTTGTAGAAGATTATGAAAAAAAATCCCGCCGAAAAACCAGGGCATTCACATACATCGGCCTGGCAAAAATGAGGGGCATCAAAGAGAAGCTAGAGGTTTTTCAGGCTATCTGGAAACGAGAAAGCAAAAAAAATAAAGAATAGGTAGCAACATTGATAATATCTGAGGTAATTATTAATTGACTCTTCCAATCATGATAGTTATCAAGTTAAGAACCTAATAATTTCATGATCAAACCAAACCCCCAGAATGTTCCAATAGTTGAACCAATTGATCCTAAAACCAAGACTAATAAAATTCGAGTTAACCTGTTTTTCCACCAGTCAACAATTTTTAAATCATGATTATGAATTTGTTCAAAATCCCGAACACGGGGCCTGACTAAAAAGGTTTGAACCAGACCAGTTACAATTCCAGCGCCAATCGTAGGGTTTAAACTGGTAATAGGTGCTGCTAAAAATCCGGCAATAATGGTCAGGGGATGACCAAGAGCAATTAAACAGCCAAGAGCAGTTAAGGTTCCATTAGCCAAAACCCAGTAAAGAATAGCATCTTTACCCGTCTCTTTACCACCAAGAAAAAAACCAGCCACGATAACCCCAACAATAATAACAGAAATAAGATAAGGAAATATTTTACCCAGCAAAGAAGGAGGGGGAATATAATTAATTTTTTCCTTAATTTCCGGTTCAATCTTATTTTCAAATAACTTAAGCATACCTGGCACATGGCCGGCACCAACAACAGCAACCGTTGTATCACCTAGGTTAGTAAATATTTCGTAAGCCAGGTACTGATCCCTTTCATCAATTAAAACTTGTTTGACAACAGGAAGTTCCTCGGCAAAACTTTCCATCATAGAATTAATGGCATCATGCGACTTCAGTTCTTCAATATCGACATCTTCCAACTCTCCCTCATCACCAAAAAAAGCTGTTGCTAAAATTTTCATTTTATCGACAAAATTGGTCATCCGCCAGGCTCTTTTCATGGTTGTTCCGATATTTCGATCGGCTAATACCAGTTTTAAGCCTTTTTCAGCAGCTATTTCAGCAGCTTTTTTAAACTCCATACCTGGAGAACTGCCGGTTTTTGCTGAGATTTTCTTTTGAAAAGAAGAAAGTAATAATTGACCAATAAAAAGAAAGAATCTTTTTTCTTTAATAATTTGAATAATATCAATATTTTCTACCTTACTTTTTTCCTTTAATGATTTTAATCTTTCTGGATCCAATTCAACAGCAATCGTATCTGGATTAACATTTTCAATAGTTTTTTCTACCAGTTCAACAGAATGGGCAGAAACATGGGCAGTTCCGATTAAATAAAGCACTTTCCCATCAGCAAAAGTGAGCTGGTGAACATTTTGAGAAATTTCATTAACTTCTGGTTTTTGATATTGGTCCATTCATTGATCCTTCTCGCATTTATCTGAAACATCAGGTAAAACAGCATAATTTCTCCAAAATATAAGTTATTTTGCTATAAAAATCAAGAATTTGTTATCCATATCCCTTTTGAAAGAATAAAAATATATAAAATTTACATTTTTAAGGACAATCAATTAATTTTTATATTTCCAGTTCCTGTCAAGTTAAGAGATTTTCAACTTGCCTTTTCCATTAGAAATGATTATCATACAACTAAGTAACAAAAAAGCTTTTATTAAAATTGACCACAACAAAACAAGGGGAAAACATTATGAAAATACAATTATTAGGAACTAATTGTGATAAATGCACATCATTGGAAGCAAATATTAAAAAAGCGATCGATGAATCTGAAGTAAAAATTCAATTCATCAAAATAGATGATATTAAAGAAATAATGGACTTAGGAATAGATGTGACTCCAGCGTTAGCTTTAAATGGAGTTGTAAAAAGTTCAGGAAAAGTCCTTTCTGTTGAAGAAATTAAGAATTTAATTATTGATGAAACAGAAGTAGAAAGAATTGAAAATCTGTAAATAAATTTCTATGGAATTAATTGATAATTTTTTTGATATAGAAGGCATAATCATCTGTAAAGGGATTGTCATTGGCAATGTTTGTCACTATCAAGAAAATATTATGGAACAAACTGCTATCTATCATATTGATGATAATAACATCCCTTCAGAAATCAAGCGCTTTAAAACTGCAATCAATAAAAGCAAAGAGCAACTAGAAAAACTTGCTAAAAGCGTTGAAGAAATGATCGGTAAGAACGAAGCTTCTATATTCGGCACCCATATATTAATCCTGGATGATCCTGTTTTAGTCGATAAAATTGAAAATTTAATCAAAGAAAAATGGATTAATACAGAATTTGCAGTCAAAGAAGTATTTGAAGAATACGAAAATCTTTTTCTCAAAATGGATGATGAGTACATGAGAGAAAGAGCTGAAGATTTTATCGAAATAAAAAAAAGAATTATTAGTAATCTCACCAATGAAACAGGACAATTTCGTTGCAATATTCATGGAACTTGTATTTCTCAATATTCCAGGATTGTTTTAGCCAAAGAGATGACCCCTTCACTCATTGCAACATTGCAAGAAAACCAAGTAAAAGGAATCATCACTGCCAAAGGAGGAAAAAATTCTCATGCAGCTATTATAGCTCGCTCTCTGAATATACCCTATCTCAGTGGTGTCAAATTCATTGATCACATTGGATGTGGAACGAAGGTCATATTAGATGCGGATATTGGGAAAGCAATCTTTAACCCGGAATCAGAACAGGTTTCCAGTTATGAGGAAAAAATCTCCCAAATTGAAAAGAGAAAAAAAGCAATTGCCAGCCTAAAAGGACCGATTGCTAAGACCCAATCAGCCAAAGAAGTAACGATATATGCAAATGCATTTAATCTGGATGATATTGAACCAATTAGCAAATTACAATTAGCAGGAATTGGCCTGTTTCGAACAGAATTTCTTTTTTATGAATCACCAAATTTTCCTGGATTAATAGAACAGAAACAAGCCTATCTGGAAATTTTAAGAAAAGCAGCTCATATTCCTGTTACCTTCCGTTTATTTGATTTTGGTGGAGACAAACAAATAAAAACCCTTGACTTTCAAGAAGAAGAAAATCCTCTCCTGGGTTTACGAGGGATCCGTTATTTATTAAAAAACAAGGATTTACTGATAACTCAATTAACCGCCCTTGCCGAAGCTGCTCAAAAAAGGCCATTAAAGCTTATGTATCCAATGATATCTTGTCTTGATGAATTGGAACAGGTTCATTCAATTACCAAAGAAATCATCGCCAAATATCAGGTCCAGTCTCAAATTGAAATCGGAATGATGTTTGAAGTCCCTTCAGTATTTATCAATCCTGAGCCATTTTTTAAAAAAGTCGATTTTGGCAGTATTGGATCTAATGATCTTTTGCAATATCTGTTTGGAATTGATCGTAACAATCCGGATGTCAGTTATTTATATCATCAAAATCATCAGCAGGTTATATTGCTGATTGAACAGCTGGTAAAAGTTGCTAACAAACTGAATAAATCATTAACTATTTGCGGAGAAATCGGTGAAGATCCCCAGTATATTACGAAACTGATTAATGTTGGAGTAAAAAACTTTAGTATTTCCCCTTCAGCAGCACAAAATCTAATTGGTATTATCAAAGAACTGCCATAAAGCCAGAGGTATTATGAAACAACGTGCCCGGAGCATTGATGACAAAATAGAAAAAAAAAGACA